>CAMWSP010000040.1 GCA_947176935.1 uncultured Porphyromonadaceae bacterium
ATGCGTACCTTTGAGGCGATTTTGTGCCTGCTGAAAGGCGACACGAATCATGAAATTTTGAAGTTACTGAATGCTTAAGAAGTTATCAATCATTTTAAGAGATAAAAACTTTATAACCAATCTAAAACTGTTTGTATGAAGAAGTTTAGACTTTCGAGCATTGGCGTCAGCGCCGCCGCTCTGCTGCTTCTCGCCGGTTGCGACGAGGGTATGTATGAGGGTTCGGGCACGGGCACCATATCGCCCGCAGTGACCTACGATTCGACAATCGCAGGCGCCCGTGCAGTCAGCTCGCGAGCAGAGTTCAACGATCTTACAGTCAATGATCTGACACTCTTACTCACAAAAGCCGACGGCTCATTTTCGGCCGAATTCGCTTATGGCGACTTCCCGAAGGACCAGCAATTTTCTGTTGGCAAGTACACCTTGACCGCTTCCTATGGCAATCCTGCGGAGGAGGGCTTCGAGGCCCCCGCGGTTTATGGCAGCGCCGAGCTGAGCGTGAGCGAAGGCAAGGCTACTCAGGTTGAACTGACCGCCAAGCCGTCGAAGGCGATAGTGGGCGTTAAGTTCGCCGAAGATCTTCTCGACTATATGACCGAAGTGAGCGCGGAAGTGCGCACCGCGGCCAATACTATAGCTTATTCCACAAGCGAAACCCGCTACGTTTACACTCAGGCAGGGCACGTTGCCGTAGACGTTACGTTTACCAAGCCCAACGGCAAGGCCGGCACTCTCGAGGCTATCAGCTTCGAGGCCGAGGCGCAGCACCGCTATAACATCACTCTCAGCCTCGGCGGCGACGGCGCGGGCTCGGTAGAGGGTATCAGCGTTACATATGATGACGCGGTTGAGGAGCAGACCGTGGACCTCGACATTTCCGACGAGGTGCTGACCGTTCCCGCTCCGGAAATCACCCTTACCGGCGCTGACAACGGCCAGGTGTTTTCCATTATCGAGGGCTCGCCGCTCGGCGCCAGCCCCAAAATGAGAATCAGCGCCAAGGGCGGAATCAAGAGCGCAATGCTCGTGACCACGGGCGATATAACTTCCAAGGGGTGGCCCGCTCAGGTTGACCTGGCGTCGGCCTCAGCCTCGCAGCTCGCCTCGCTCGAAGCCATGGGGCTGAAGGGAGTGACTACTTTCCGCAACGGTTCGAAGCTGGCCATGGTGGACTTCACGGCAGTTGCCAAGCATGTGGATGCCACCGCCGACGGCGAGGAGCCCACTATGTTCTCGCTGATTATCACCGACGCCAACGGCAAGACTTCGGAGCCTGCAAGCTTCGGCATCAAGGTTGACCGACTCGCTATCAGCCTCAGGGCAATCGATGGCGTTAAATACTCGGGCGGCGGTCAGGTAGACGTTGAAATGGAATATAACGGCACCGCACCCATTGAAGAGCTCGTTACGGTTAAGTATCGCAACGAGAACGGCGTGTGGAGCACCGCTTCCATTGAGAGTGCTCAGGTTGTTTCGCGCACCATGAGCACCTATCGCGTAACGGTCAGCATTCCCGACAACGCCAAACTGCCGCTGACCCTCAAGGCCTCGGCCGGCAGCTCCGAAACCGGCGAAATCACGATTCCCGAAGGTCCGTATGTGGCAGTGGCCGAGAACGACATTTTCGCCACCCACCTCTGGGCATCGGTCAGCTACGATGGCGCTCCGGTTGCAGACGGCGCCACGTTTGAAGTTTCGACCGACGGCGTAAATTTTTCTAAGGCCACCGGTTCGCCCGACGGTTCCGACTACCATATTACCGGTGGCCTAACCCCCGCAACGACCTATTATTTGCGGGCAAAAGTCGGAGGAAATCTGACCAATAAACTGAAAATCACCACCGAGGCCGATACCCAGCTTCCCAATGCCAACTTCGAAGAATCCACTATAGACGGCCAGGGCAGTAACTGGGAGAACTATTCCTTCGGTTCGGCCTGGGGCACAAATAACCCGATGACCACCAGCCAGGGGAGCGATTATGGCTACGTTCGCATTTCCGGCACCAAGCCCACGGATGATTCGCATAGCGGCAAGGCCGTTTGCATCAGCACTCAGGGCTGGGGCTCGGGAACAACCGCCGCGACATGGAACTTTTCGGTTCTCAAGTATGTTGACGCGGGATTGCTTCACCTGGGAGCATCGCGCGGCGCCCGCCCTTCGGGCTACGGCAATCGCGCCGGCTGCCTGAACACCGACGACCTCGAGCAGGGCTATGAATTCGCTTCGCGTCCGTCGGCGCTCAAGTTCTGGACCAAATATTCCGCCAAGAACAGCTCCGACACCGGCATAGCCACCGCCCTGGTTTATGACGCCGCGGGCAACATTATAGCTCAAGGCTCGCTGGAAATCACCTCGGCCGACGCAAGCTATAGCCAAAAGACGATTCCGTTCAGCTATAAGCGCGGAACCGCGAAGGCGGCGCGCATTTATGTCTGCTTCATGTCGACGACCAAAACTCAGGCCCTCGAAAAAGATAAGAACTGGATAACCAATCCGCCGTTCGGCAATCTGGGCCGTGGAGAATGGTATGGCTCGCGTATGTTTATCGACGACATAGAGCTCGTTTATGAATAACTTAGCAATCAATCATTAAATTGAAATTCACAATGAAACTCAAATATCAAGCAGCCTTGCTGACCGCTGCGCTGAGCCTGGGGGCCTGCAGCAGCGACGAATTGATTGTTGGCGGCGGCTCGTCGGCAACCGGCAGCGTTGCCAAGCCGGGGGTTGAGGTCAGCAACGTTGAAAACGTTGTTAAGGAGGCCGGCTCCCGCGCCACCTACGACGTCAGCAACTACATAGTTGACTTCTATGCCGTAGGGCAGGATGCACCCTATGTTTCCTATAAGTATTCACAGATGCCGGGCACGGTGGAGCTCCCCGTTGGCAGCTACGCGGCCAAGGTGCGCAGCCATAACGTTGAAAAAGCCGGCTGGGATTGCCCCTATTTCGCAGGCACTTCGGCGCCGTTTGCCATAGCAGCCGACGAAATAACCGAGGTGCAGCCGGTGAAGTGCGTGTTTTCCTCGCTGAAAGTGAGCGTTGTTTTCGGCCCGAATCTCCGCAAGGTGTTGGGCGATGACGTGGAGGTGACGGTAGTTGCCAACGACGAAGGCAGCCTTGTTTACACTCCCTCCGAAACCCGAGGCGGCTACTTTGAGGCGCTCGAGGGCTCGGTTACCATCGCGGCCACTTTCGAGGGCACCGTTGACGGCCAGCACCTCAGCCTTTACAAAGCCCTTGCCGACGCGGCCAAGGGTCAGCACCGCATAATCACCTATGAGCTCGGCGGCACGCTGCCCGACCCCGGCGAACCCACCGGCTCGGTTGACCCCGACGGCATAAAAATAGACATGACCTATGAGGACGTTGACCTGAGCGGCGCAGTGGACCCCGGCAAGGAAGACACCATTGGCGATGACGACGACCCCGGCACGCTGCCCGAAATTCCCGGCGACGGCGATGAGCCGACGCCTCCGGCCCCGCCCACTCCCGGCGATGAGGATGCGATTGAGTTCGGCGGCACTCTGAGCAACGGCCAGACCTTTACGACCACCCAGCTGAGCGAATATACCGTAGTGGTCAAGGCTCAGAGCGGCATTGCCGACATGCTGGTGCAGATTATTTCAACCGACGGCCTGACCCCCGAAGAGCTGACCAACGTAGGGTTGACCGACAAGTTCTCGCTGGTTAACGACGAGCAGTATTTCGAAGGCCTGAGCGGCCTGGGCTTCCCCGTTGGCGACGAAGTTCGGAATCAAACCGAACTGACGCTGAATATCACCGAGTTCATGCCCCTGCTTCAGGTTCTGGGCCCGAACACCGCCAAGTTCATTATGACCGTTACCGACAACGCCGGCAACTCGCTGCTGCTGGAATTCACCATTGTTAATCCTTAACCCATCTGACTGAATCACTATGAACAAGAAATTCGTTCCCTTTCTGGGCATAGCCGCCGCAATGGCCGGTGGGCTTGTTGGCTGCTCGGATGAGCAGACTCTTTCGGTGGGCGAAGGCACAATCTACGTTTCCACCCGCGTAAACTCCGACATCGTTGTTGAAAGCCGCGCCGCCGCCGAGGAAGACCTGGCCGCGTCGACTCAGGTTTGGATTTACAGCGACCAGGGCGTTGTTCGCAAATATAACGGCATGGCCGAAGTGCCCGCCGGGGGCATCAAGCTCATCAGCGGCAACTACACCGTAAAGGCCTGGGCCGGCACGCTGAGCTACGCTTCGTTTACCGACCGCTGGTTTGAGGGCTCGGAAGCTCTGACCGTAGAGGCCGGCAAGAGTATTTCGTGTGAAGTTGTTTGCAAAATCGCCAACGTTCTCACATCGGTTAAATATCCGGAAAACATCGGCGAGCTTATTTCAGACTATTCGCTGACCGTTAGCCACAAGGGCGGCTCACTTACCTTCGAGGGGCAGGACGACCGTAAGGGCTACTTCATGATGCCCGAGGGCGTTACGGCGCTGGACTATGTTCTGACCTTCACCGTTGAGGGGGCTGAAAAGACAGTGCGCGGCACCATAGCCGACGTTGAGCCCGCCCATGAATATGTTCTCAACATCATAGCCAATCCGGCCGAGGAAGATGAAACCGGCGCCGCATGGATTACCATTGAGGTTGACGACACCATGGTTGACGTTGAGGAAACCATCACCATCACTCCGCCGCCGTCGATTACGGGCTTCGGCTTCGATTTGAGCGCCCCCGTGGCCGGCGAATCGGGCTCTATCGGCCGCCGTTCGGTCTATGTGGCCGCCGCGGCTCCGCTCACCTCGGTAGAGGTTACCGGTCTGCCCAACTGCCCCGGCTTCGAGGATGGCGTCAACTTTATCCATGCAACCGCTGCCGCTTTGGAACAGCTTGCGGCGCTGGGCATTTCGCACGAGGTTGCCGACGTTGACGGCGGCCAGCTGATGAAAATAGTTTTCAGCGATGAATACCTCAACTCGATTCCCAACAGCGACGAACCTTATGTGATTTCCTTCACCGCCACCGACAGCACCGACAAAACATCGTCGGCAACCATGACGCTGCGCATCTCCGAGGCTCCGGTAGTTGCCGCCCCCGTTGAGGATAAGGATGTTACCTATCTGACCGCCACCCTGACGGGCACCGTGGCCAAAGAGGGCGTTGAAGCAGTCGGCTTCCAGTATGCCCCCGCCGGCAGCAGTGAGTGGACATACGTTAGCGGTTCCACCACCCGCGCCGCCCTGGCCAAGGGTCAGGCTTTCTACGCCACCATCACCGGTCTGGACTACGGCAAGAAATATCAGTATCGCGCCGTTCAGGGTACCGCCGACGAAATCATCTATGCCGGCGATATTCTTGAATTCTCGACCCGCAGCGACGCTCCGCAGATTGCTAACAGCAGCTTCGAAGGCTGGTACACCGAGGGCAAGGTTGAAATGCCAGTGCCTGACGGCAATGTGAAGGCCTGGGACACCGGCAACCACGGCTCCTCGACCATGAGCGTGAACCTGACCCAGAAGAGCACCGACATGAAGCACTCCGGCACCTACTCGGCCCGCCTGCGCTCGCAGTTTGTGGGCATCGGTTCGATAGGCAAGTTCGCCGCCGGCAACCTGTTCTTCGGCAAGTATCTCAAAACAGTGGGCACCAATGGCGTTGTTGGCTTCGGCCATGAATTCGCCTTCCCGCAGGATGAAATCAAGCCCGTGGCCCTCCGCGCTTGGATTAACTTCCGCCCTGCAACAGTGCAGAAAAAGGGTGCAGGCTCCAACCTGGCCGAAGGCTCGACCGACGTGGGTCACATATTCATAGCCCTGTTTGACGGCCCCGACAATGGTGCTCTCGATGCTGAATATAACGGTGCGCACGGCTTCGTTGTGTACACCGAAAACCAGAAGCGCCTGTTTGACGTGAACGACCCGCGCGTGGTGGCCTATGGCGAGAAGGTTCTCGACTCCAACTATGGCCCCGACGGCCAGCTGCAGGAGCTGATCATTCCGCTGGAATACCGCGAAGGCAAGGGTAGGCCCACCTATATGAGCGTGGTGTTTACCGCGTCGAAGTTCGGCGACTATTTCGAAGGCGGCGAGGGTTCGCTGATGTATGTTGACGATGTGGAAATCGTTTACGAGAAAATTTGACTTTCCCCAACTCCCTGAAAAGCCGCGCCGGTGTGGGCGCGGCTTTTTTATTGGACCAATTAGTCTTATTGGGGTGATTTGTGTAGTTGAAAAAAAATGCGTAAATTTGCCAAACTTAAAACCATTCATTAAATTCCGAATCATGAAAGACCTCAACGCTATTATCGACAAGTTCGATATTAAGGGAACAGTTGAGACCGTTAAGCCCCTGGGCAACGGCCTCATTAACGACACATTTGTTGTGCGCACCGCAGAAACCGATGCTCCCGACTATGTTTTGCAACGCATTAACCACAATATTTTTCAGGATGTAGACGGCCTGCAGAATAACATCGAAGCCGTGACCCGCCATATCCGCCGCAAACTCGAAGCCGCCGGCGAAACCGACGTTGACCGCAAGGTGCTGACCTTCGTGCCGAACAAGGAAACCGGCAAGACCTATTATTTCGACGGCGAAAGCTACTGGCGCATCATGGTGTTCATTCCGCGCGCAAAAACCTTTGAAGCAGTTACTCCCGAGAGCTCGCTCGACGCCGGCCGCGCCTTCGGCCGCTTCCAGGCCATGCTGGTCGACATACCCGAAAAGCTGGTTGAAACCATTCCCGACTTCCACAACATGGAGCTGCGCCTGCGCCAGCTGCGCGAGGCCGTTGCCGCCGACCCCAAAGGCCGCGTTGCAGAAGTTAAATGGCTCATTGACGAGCTCGAATCGCGCGCCGAAGAAATGTGTAAGGCCGAACGTCTGGGTCGCGAAGGCAAGCTGCCCAAGCGCATTTGCCACTGCGACACCAAGGTGAACAACATGATGTTTGACGAAGACGGCAAGACGGTTCTCTGCGTAATCGACCTCGACACGGTTATGCCCTCGTTTATCTTCTCCGACTTCGGCGACTTTATGCGCACGGGCGCCAATACCGGCCTTGAGGATGATCCGAACCTCGACAACGTTGAGTTCAACATGGATATTTTCCGCGCCTTTACAACCGGCTATCTCTCGACCGCCAAGGATTTCCTCCTGCCCATCGAAATCGAGAACCTGCCCTATGCGGCCGCTCTGTTCCCCTACATGCAGACCGTTCGCTTCCTGGCTGACTATATCAATGGCGACACTTATTATAAAATTCAGTATCCGGAGCACAACCTTGTGCGCTCGAAGGCTCAGTTCAAACTGCTGCAGAGCGTAGAGGCCCACACTCCCGAAATGAAAGAATTCATTGAAAAAAACAAGTAAACTTAAAAATGGAAATTTCAGGTAAAATCATTGCCGCTCTGCCCGAAGAAGGGGGCGTAGCCAAAGCCAGCGGCAAACCCTGGCGCAAGCGTAACTACGTTCTCGAAACTCAGGAAACATATCCGAAAAAAGTATGTTTCAACCTGTTTGGCGACCGCATAGACCAATATGCCGCCCAGCTGGCCGTTGGCAACGACGTGACCGTTAGCTTCGACATCGAGAGCCGCGAGTTCAACGGCCGCTGGTATACCGACATCCGCGGCTACAAGGTTGAAGCCGCCGGCGCCGCAGCCGCTCCTGCTCCCGCCTATGCCGCCCCGGCCGCTCCGCTGCCCGGCGATTTCCCGCCGGCTCCCGCCGACCTGCCCGCCGCAGGCCCCAATGAAGACCTGCCTTTCTAATAAACGGACAGAATGAGTTTTCTGAGAGTCGCTGCGGCGGTGCCTCGCGTAGAGGTTGCCGATTGCCGCGCCAACGCCGCCCATATCATTGAACTTGCGCGCCGCATGGCCGCAGACGGAGTGCGCCTCGCAGTATATCCCGAATTGAGTGTCACCGCATATACTTGCGGTGACCTCTTTCTGCAACCGTCGCTGATTGAAGGCGCCTATGAGCAACTTCATGAAATAGCGCGCCAAACGGCCGACCTGCCGATGGTTCTGGTTGTCGGGCTGCCGCTGATGATTGCCGGAGCGCTGCGCAACTGCGCCGCCGTTGTTTCCGGCGGTAAGATTCATGGCGTGCAGACCAAGGATTATCTGCCGAACTACGGCGAGTTCTACGAAAAGCGCTGGTTCCGCCATGACGCCCGCGCGCAGCATACGCTCTACGTTGTTGACGGCGTTCGTTTCGGCATTGAAATCTGCGAGGACCTGTGGGCCCCGATTCCAGTTTCAACCCACCAGGCGCTGGCCGGCGCCGAGATTATTCTCAACCTCTCGGCCAGCAATGACCTCGTTGGCAAGCGGCGCCGGCTGCTGAATCTCATAACTCATCAGAGCGATGCCCTGCGCTGCGCCTATGTTTATTCCGCATCGGGTTTCGGCGAATCGACTTCCGACCTGGTTTTCGACGGCAAGGCTATAATCGCCGAGCTGGGGCAGACGCTGGTCGACTCCCCGCGCTGGCAGCGCGACGCGTTCTATGAGAGCGCCGACGTTGACATTCAGCTTATCCGCTCCGAGCGAGTGGCCAACAGCTCCTTTACCGACTGCCGCGTTCGCGAGGACGGCCCCGAAGCGTGGGCCTACATCGACGTTACGCCGCCGGTGGCCTCGCCGGTCGACGGCCGTTTGCGCCGCCCGATAGATCCGATGCCCTTCGTGGCGTCAGACCCCGAGGAGCTGGCCAAGCAATGTTGCGAAATCTCGGAAATTCAGTGTCTCGGCCTGGCCAAGCGCCTGCAGGTGACCCGTTCGACCAACGTGGTTATCGGCATCAGCGGCGGCCTTGATTCAACTCTTGCCCTGCTGGTTGCCTGCCGAACCTTCGATATGCTCGGCCTTGACCGCAAGGGCATCCACGCCATAACCATGCCCGGCTTCGGAACGTCAGAACGCACCAAGAGCAATGCCGACAGGCTCATGGAGGCCCTGCGCGTGAGCCGCCGCGAAATTCCTATCGGTGAAACCGTTGGCTGCCATTTCCGCGATATTGGCCACGACCCCGAGCAGCGCAACGTGGTTTACGAAAACGCCCAGGCCCGAATGCGCACAATGATTCTTATGGACGTTGCCAATCAGGTTGGCGGACTCGTTCTGGGCACCGGCGACCTCTCGGAGCTGGCTCTGGGCTGGGCGACTTATAATGGCGACCAGATGAGCATGTATGGCCTCAACGCCGGAGTGCCGAAAACCGCAGTGCGCTCGGCAGTTGCCTGGTATGGCTCCATCTGGCCCGACATCGATGCCACTCTGGCCGACATCATAGCCACTCCCGTTTCGCCCGAACTCCTTCCGGCCGACCCGAGCGGCCATATCGCCCAAAAGACCGAAGACCTCGTGGGACCCTATGAACTCCACGACTTCTTCCTGTATCAGCTGCTGGCAATGCGCCGCTCTCCGGCGGTTATCCGCGATTTGGCCGAGCGGGCCTTTGCGGAGAAATTCAGCAGCGAAGAAATCGAAAAATGGCTGCAAACGTTCCTGCGCCGTTTCTTCAGCCAGCAGTTCAAACGCTCGTGTATGCCCGACGGCCCGAAAGTGTGTGCCGTCAGCCTCAGCCCGCGCGGCGACTGGCGCGCGCCATCCGACGCCTCGTCCGCACCCTGGCTCAACGATTTGAAATGATAAAAGATTGAAATGATAAAACAACTATTATTTGCCGCCATGCTCCTGCCAACGATGGCGTTGGCCAATGAAAACGAAGTGCCCGACACTCTGGCGCTATCGGAAGTGAGCGTAACGGCTATCAAGCAGGCCGAACGGCTCCAGACCGAGCCGGTGGCGTCGACCACAGTGGGAGCCAACGCCATTGAGCGCCTGAACATCACCGACGTGAAGCAGGTTTCGGAGTTCGTTCCGAACTTTTTCATTCCGGCCTACGGCTCGCGCATGACCTCGAGCATCTATATCCGCGGCCTTGGCGCGCGCATAGACCAGCCCGCCATGGGTCTGAACGTAGACAACATTCCGGTGCTCAACAAAAACGACTATGACTTCGACTTCTTCAACATAGAGCGGCTCGAAGTTATCCGCGGCCCGCAGAGCACCCTCTACGGCCGCAACACCATGGGCGGTCTGATTAACGTTTACACCCTGTCGCCCATGCACTATCAGGGCATGCGCCTGCTGCTCGAAGCCGCCAGCTTCGGCTCCTGGCGTGCCGCAATGGGCCTCTACCACAAGTTCCGGCCCAACTTTGCCCTCGGCCTTGACATCAACGCCTATTCAACGCGCGGCCAGACCTATAATCTCGCAACCAAAAGCATCTTTCCCAATCAGAAGCGGCGCGCCGACCAGGCCGAGCAATATGCAGGCAAGCTGAAGTTGGCCTGGCTGCCCAAGGAGAACGTTACGGTCGACAACGTGCTATCCTTCAGCTATAACCGCCAGGGCGGCTACCCCTACGAGCTGATGGGAAGCGGCGAGGTGAACTATAACGACACCTGCTACTATAACCGCACCTCGGCCAGCGAGGGCCTGACGGTGCAGTGGCGTGCCGACGACTTCACTTTCAGCTCCATAACGGGCCTGCGTCTGCTCAACGACGAAATGGAAATCGACAACGACTTCACCCCGCAGAGCTACTTTACCCTCAATCAGAAAATCCGCGAATATTCCGCCACCCAGGACTTTATTTTCCGTGGCAACAAGGGCGGATATAACTGGATGGCCGGCGCTTTCGGCTTCGTGCAGCACACCCGCATGTCGGCTCCGGTCCATTTTCTGAAAGATGGCATCGACAATCTGATTCTGACTCAGATTCCCATGCCCATGACCTGGGATTCGGAGCATTTTTATCTCTACGACGAATTCGTTTTGCCCAACTGGGGCGCAGCGCTTTATCATCAGAGCGAATATACGCTGGGCGACTGGACCTTCACCGCCGGCCTGCGTCTTGATTATGAGGAGTCGGGCATGTTCTATGACCTCGACACCTCCACCGGCGCTTCCATGCATATGGGGCAGCGCGCCCTGCACCTCAGCGGCGATGTTCACGAACATGACCACCTGAAGCAACACTGGCTCGAACTGCTGCCGAAGTTCGCCGTTACCTATCGCATACCCTCGATGGAGAACTCCAACGTATACGTCAACGTTTCCAAAGGCTACAAGGCCGGCGGCTATAACACCCAGATGTTCTCGACCATTCTCCAGGACAAGCTCATGGAGGCCATGATGGAGTCTGCCAAGACCATGGTGCCGCCGAATGTGGCGCAGATGATGCCCTCGCTCGGCTCGGGCCTGTCGGTCGACGAAATCGCCTCCTATAAGCCGGAATATTCGTGGAACTACGAGGTGGGCGGCCATTTCAGCTGCTATGGAGGCCGCATACTCACCGACCTGACGGCTTTTTATATCGACATTCGCGACCAGCAGCTTACAGTGTTCCCCGACGGAAGCATTACCGGACGCATGATGACCAACGCCGGCCGCTCGCGCTCGGTGGGCGCCGAAGCCGCCATAACCGCTTATCCGACCGACCGCTGGACCGCCCGCGCCAGCTATGGCTACACCAATGCCCGCTTTCTGCGCTATGACGACGGCGGAGTGAGCTACAAGGGCAAGACGGTGCCCTACGCGCCGGCTCACACGGCTTTCGCCTCGTTGCAGTACTCGCAGCCGCTGCCTATGTGGTGGTTCAACCGCATAGACATCGAGGTTAACGGCCGCGGCGTCGGCCCCATTTACTGGAACGAGGAGAACACCCTGCGCCAGAACTTCTATGGGCTGCTCGGCGCTTCGGTGCGCCTGCAGCTGCAGAAGGTGTCGCTCGATTTCTGGGCCGAAAATATACTAAACCAGCGGTTTAATACGTTTTATTTCAGGTCGATTAAAAACGACTTTGTTCAGCGCGGAACGCGCCGCACTATCGGCCTGACCCTGCGCTATGTTATGTAAAACCAACTTTCTCCCGCTTAACTGAATGATGAAAAAACTGTTTCTGCTTCTTTTCCCCGCCCTGATGCTGCTCGGCTCCTGCAAGCCGATTGATCCGGTAGTGAAGATGAACGAGTATAATAACGTTGTTGTTTACTCCCACGACCTCATCTCCAACACCGGCATTGCAACCGACTATGCGTCGATAACCGTTAAGGGCGACTATTCGTCAGGTTATTACCTGCTGGGCCTGAACGATTTCAAGCTTGCCGAAGGCCAGCCGCTGCGCTCTTCGACCGTGGGCAATCTGATTCAATATCTTGCCGACGAAAATGACGCTAACGGAAACGAGGTGAAATATAATTACGCCTATTTCCAGACCAAAGGCATAGCCTCATATACCGGCGACCTCCAGGTTATAGACCTGAAGTTCGGCTGGCTATCGAGCGTTTACTGGGGCTCGTTTGTCGGCGATGGCTACCAATATCAGGTGTGGTTCCTTCCCCGCCGCATCCAGACCTATGCCAACAAGAACACCATAGTCAACGTGCGCGGCGACTCCATTGTTGAAAAGGCCATCCACCCCCGCTTCGACATAGAGCTCGACGTTGAATCCTCGACCGCAACCTTCACTGCGTCGTCGATAACCCTTCCCTATTCAACCTCAACCGGCTCGCAGTTCAACATCCGCGAAATGGTGTGGCCCTCGCTCCCCATAGTCTACACACCCACCGGATTCACCATTGCCGCCGACAGTTTCCGCCCCCGCACCGCCGCCGGCAACGACCTTTATGAAATCACCGGCCTGCGCTGCAGCTTCGAAGCTGACTTCGACGGCGTGCGCTCGGTTGAATATACGCTGACCCGCCTTTCTGACGGCGAGGCGGTTCACGTTCTATCATATTTCGACTATTTCCTCCAGCAAAACTAACCAAGATTATAACACATGGACTTTATTGAAGAACTCACCTGGCGCGGCATGATTCACACCGTGATGCCGGGAACCGACGAAGAACTCAAAAAGGGTATGGCCACCGCCTACCTCGGCATTGACCCCACAGCCGATTCGCTCCACATAGGCCACCTTGTTGGCGTTATGATGCTCAAACATTTCCAGCGCTCCGGCCATAAGCCGCTGGCGCTCATCGGCGGTGCAACCGGCATGATAGGCGACCCCTCGATGAAGAGCCAGGAGCGAGTGCTCATTGATGAAGCCACCCTGCGCCATAACCAGGAAGCCATCAAGAAGCAGCTTTCAAAGTTCCTTGACTTCGATTCCGACGCCGCCAATGCCGCCGAGCTCGTTAATAACTACGACTGGATGAAGGACTACGGTTTCCTGAACTTTATCCGAGACATCGGCAAGCACATAACAGTGAACTACATGATGGCCAAGGACTCAGTCAAGAAGCGTCTGGGCTCCGACTCGACCCACGGCATGTCGTTTACCGAGTTCTCCTATCAGCTGCTGCAGGGCTACGACTACCTCTGGCTCTACCGCAACAAGAACTGCCGCCTGCAGCTGGGCGGTTCCGACCAGTGGGGCAACATCACCACCGGCACCGAGCTCATTCGCCGCACCGAAGGCGGAGAGGCTTTCGCCCTGACCTGCCCGCTCATCACCAAGGCTGACGGTGGCAAGTTCGGCAAGACCGAAAGCGGCAACGTTTGGCTCGACCCCAAGCGCACCTCGCCTTATAAGTTCTACCAGTTCTGGCTCAACGTTTCTGACGCTGACGCCGAAAAGTACATCAAGATTTTTACCACCCTCTCGCGTGAGGAAGTCGAAGCTCTGGTGGCCGAACAGGCCGAAAATCCAGGTCTGCGCCCGCTGCAGAAGCGCCTGGCTCTGGAAATCACAACCATGGTTCACTCCGCAGCCGATGCCGAAGCTGCCATCGAAGCCTCGCAGATTCTGTTTAACCCCAAGGCCGTTGAGGCGCTCCATAATCTTGACGAAGCAACGCTGCTCGACATCATGGAAGGCGTTCCGCAGTTCCAGGTGTCGCGTCAGGCCGTTGTCGAGGGCAAGACTCCGCTGGCCGAACTCCTGACCGCTCCCGATTGCCAGGTGTTCCCCTCCAAAGGCGAGTTCCGCAAAATGGTTCATGGCGGCGGCCTTTCCATCAATAAGGAAAAGGTTACCGACCCGCAGGCCGTGGCAACTGCCGATATGCTCCTTCAGGATAAATACATTCTGGCCCAGCGCGGCAAGAAAAACTTCTTCCTCCTCCGCGCCGAATAACCCCCGTACGGACGTGCCTCCGGCACGTTTCCTTACAAACACCATGTCCCCAAATTTAGGACAGGAAAGCCCAATTCCGTCCTAAATTTGGGGACACGGTGTATCTTCTACCCATTTATTCTTGTTCAATAGCATTGAACAATGCGGAAATATTGAACAAAATATTTGGAGATTCAGGAAATGTTCATTAACTTTGCGGTGTTCAATAATATTGAACGCGCTATAATAATTGAACAAATGAACAATCAAGAGATATTAAATAGGGCTGTCGCTGCTCTGAATAGTAATCTTTATCGTGAGAAAGCCACGGTAGATTACGATGGAGATATTCCTTACCTTAACTTAATGGGTAAGCGTTTTTGGTGTGTAGTAATGCCAAACCTTACGCTTGGGGATATGACTGAAAAATGTCAGCCTACTGACAAAGAT
>CAMWSP010000041.1 GCA_947176935.1 uncultured Porphyromonadaceae bacterium
CATCTGCGCCGGCAGATGCCTAAAATCGTTGCTTTCGCACTCGAAGTATTTCCTTGAGGGGAAACTACCCTTGTTTGTAGTGCAAAGATAATAACAATTTTGCAAACCACAAAATTTTAACGCTCAAAATCGACAAAACGATTGTTAATAACAAATGAAGAATGTATTGGAAATAGCAGGCAGGCAGGAATTCAGGCATTGGCTCGCCGAGCATCATCAGTCCGAAAAGGAGTGTTGGGTGGCGGTGAAGCGTGTAAAGAAATCTTCGACCGCCGCTTGCAAAAACTGATAGAAGCCAGCGAGCGAGGCGAAATGATCGGCGACTGGCACGACCATGGCCGCCTGCACCCGCCAAGCTCCGGAATATGAGGGCTTAGTGAGCGGCGAGCCAGTCGGTGGCGGCACCGGCGCTAACCGAGAGGCGCACGCGGCCGGAATAAGCGCTTTCCATGTTGCGCACAACCAGTTCCTGCAGCTCGGGCAGTTCTTCGGGAATAACGTTAAACACCAATTCATCGTGAACCTGCATAATCATGGTTGAGCGCAGGGCGCGGTCACGCATTTCGGCGGCTATGCGGACCATGGCGGTCTTGATGATGTCGGCGGCAGAGCCCTGAAGCGGCGCGTTGATAGCGTTGCGCTCGGCATAGCCGCGCACAACCGAGTTGCGCGAGTTGATGTCGGGGAGCATGCGCCGGCGCCCCATAACGGTGGTTACGTAGCCTTTATCGCGAGCCTGCTCTACGGTGTCAGTCATGTATTGCTTAACGGCCGGATAGGTTCTGAAATAGCCGTCAATAAGCAGCTTAGCCTCGGAGCGCGGAATTTTCAGGCGCTCGCTCAGTCCGAAGGCCGAAATGCCGTAAATTATGCCGAAGTTGGCGGTCTTGGCGTTGCGGCGCTGGGTGTCGCTGACCTCCTCGAGCTTTTCGTGGTAGATTTTGGCTGCGGTAGCGCGGTGAATATCCTGCCCTTCAACGAAGGCCTCAATCATAGCCGCGTCGCCCGATATGTCGGCCATAAGGCGCAGTTCAATCTGCGAATAGTCGGCGGCGAGGAGCAGGCAGCCCGGGTCGGCTATGAAAGCGCGGCGAATTTCGCGCCCTTCGTCGGTGCGGATAGGAATGTTCTGCAGGTTGGGGTTGTTTGACGACAGGCGCCCCGTTGCGGTGCCGGTCTGATTATATGTGGTGTGGATTTTGCCCGTGGCGGGATTTATCAGCGCCGGCAGGGCGTTGATATAGGTGGCCAGCAGTTTGCGGATTCCGCGTATCTGCAGAATGAGGTCCACAAGCGGATGCGCCGACCTGTATTTTTCGAGTGTTTCCTCAGTGGTTGAATAGCCGCCGGTTTTGGTGCGCTTGACTTTGGTGTCAATCTGCAGCTCACCGAACAGCACCTGACCCACCTGCGAGGGCGATGCGATGTTGAACGGACGCCCGGCCATCTGATATGCCTGCTCCTCCATCTCGGCCACGCGCTCGGCCAGCACCCGGCCGCGTTCTGCCAGAATTCCGGCATTGATGCGCACGCCATGCCACTCCATGTCGGCCAGAACGGGAGCCAGTTCCTGCTCGAGCTGCTCCAGTTCGGGGGCGATTTCTGCCTCGCGCAGCGCCTTTTTCAGCGGCTCATAGAGCTGAAGAGTCAGGTCGGCGCGCTGGCAGAGCAGGTTAACTGTCTGCTCCTCGGGAATTTCCTTGAACTTGCGTGCCAAGGCCGTATCGTCGGCGTCGAGAGTGTGCAGTCCCAGAATCTCGGCGGCCACGTCGGGGAGCCAATGGCGCATTTCGGGCTGCAGCAGATAGTGGGCGAGCGAAGTGTCGTAGTGGCCGGCCAACCAGTCGATTCCTGCGCGGCGCAGCAAAATCATGTCGCGCTTGAAATCGTGGGTAACCACCGTCAGCTCCTTGCGCGCCAGAACCGGCGCCAGCTCGCCGATGCGCTCCGCCGGAATAAACGCCGCCCGTCCGGGAGCCACGGCCAGCGCCGCACCGCGCAGAGCGGCCGTCATGGCCTGCTCGCCGACGGCATAGAGCGCCAGGCCTATGCGTCCGGCACGCATGGCTTCATCAAGCAGCGGAGCCGCGTCAATGCCATAGTCGCCCAAGGGCAGCTCGGCCAGCGCCGGCTCCTGCTCCTCCAGGTCAAACAATCCGCCCAGCGAGGGTTCGGCCGGAGTAGGCTGCAGCGCCTTTTCGGCATTCAGTTTGGCAATAAACGAACGGAACTCCAACTCCTCGTAGATTTGGCGCAATTCGGCATTGTTTGCCCCGCAGCGCTGCAATTCGTCGGCGCTCACGCTGATATCGAGGCCGGTGCGTATGGTAGCCAGGTCTTTGCTCAGCAGAATCTTGTCGCGGTTCGCCTCAATCTTGGCCTTGAGCGCTCCCTTGAGCTTATCAACATTTTCGAGCAGACCTTCAACCGAGCCGAACTCCGAAATAAGCTTTACGGCAGTCTTTTCGCCCACTCCTGGACATCCGGGAATATTATCGGACGCATCGCCCTCGAGCGCGAGCAGGTCTATTACCTGCGCAGGGCGGTCTATGCCGTAGCGCTCGCAAACCTGCTGCGGGCCGCGCACCTCGAAGCCCTGCCCCTTCAGCGCGGGGCGATACTGGAAAATCGAGTCGGAAACCAGCTGGCCGTAATCCTTGTCGGGCGTCATCATATAAACCGTGTATCCCTCGGCGGCGGCTTTGGTGGCGAGAGTGCCGATAACGTCGTCGGCCTCATACTCGGGAATTTCCACCACCGGAATACACATTGCCTTCAGAATCCGCTTGATATAGGGAATGGCTATGGTAATATCCTCGGGCTGCTTGTCGCGTCCTGCCTTATAGTCGGCAAACATTTCATGGCGGAAAGTATGGCCGCCTGGCGGGTCGAAACACACGGCCAGATGAGTCGGCTGCTCCTTTTTAATCAGGTCGTCGAGAGTATTGACGAATCCGAAAATCGCGGAGGTGTTCATCCCGGCGGAAGTCACGCGGGGATTGCGGAAAAGGGCATAATATGCGCGATATATCAGCGCGTATGCGTCGAGCAAAAATAGTTTTTTCATTATTTCAGAATGAGTTTGCGGCCATCGGAAGTAACAATCAGTCCGCTATTGGCCGGTTGGCCGAGAATATTATACATCCGCGCGGGGCGGTCGGCATCATTTTTGGCGGTCTCGATGCCTCCGGTGCGGTCGGCGGGAAAAGCATCCCCCGAGCCGGCGGGCAGCTCCGAGCGCAGCAAATAGGCCGAGTTGGCGGGAATCACCGATCCGGCTTCGCGCAGCCGGAACATAGCGTCAGCCCCGAGCAGATAATATGGTTCGGAGGCAAGGAGCTCCATGCCGGTGCCGTGCAGCAGGTTGACGTTATCAACAGCCACAGCCTCGGCTACGATTTCAAACGTAAGAACCGAACCGGCGCGCGTGCCGTAAACAACAACCGGTTCGCGGCCGGCAATCATCTCGCCGACCGGCTCGAGCACTCCGCCGTCGGCAGCCACCCGGCTCAGGCGGCCGGCCGTAACGCCGTCGGGCAACCGCAGCGCACCGTGAGGCACCGTCAGAGCGAAAATCGAGGCCGGCGCCGTTATTTCTATCGTTTCCATGGGCAGGCCGAGAGTCAGTTTTTCGGTCAAAAGATTCTTGCCGCCGATTTTCACGTTTATGGTCGGAACCGAGCCTGAGTAATCAATGGAATAATCTGCCTTGGGAGCATCCGAGGCCGTCAGCTCCGCGCCGGCGGCATACGTTTCGGAATTGAGATGAAGCAACTGCGAGGCATTCGAGCCATGCTCGAAAATCCACAGGGCGTTCAGCGGCTGATGGCCGCCGGCGGTGATTCCGGCGTTAACAAGGTTCTGACCCTCAAAACGCGGCGAAGCGCCCAAAAACTGCCCGTTTTGACCCAATTTAAAGGGAAAAACGCCCAGCGAACCCTCGGCAACGCCCACAATTCGGCCGCTGCGGTTACTGACCGAAGCGCCGCTCTGAACCTTATAGGCGGTAGAACCTTCAGGCACTTCGAATCTTTGCAGCGATCGGCATCCGCCGAAGGCATAGCCCGGCGCGAGGTCAACCAGGCCGCCGGTTGAGAGTATAAAGGTGTAATTCAGCCCTTTAGGCAAATTAGTAGCGAACTGGCTGATGTCTTTCATCTGCGAAGCATTGGAAATCACCATGGTTTCCGAACGTCCGGCAGCATCCGTCGCCGTTACCGACACCTTTTTCGCCGACGCGTTATAGTCCGCCACGATTTCGAAATCGCCTATAAGACAGACATTTTCAAGGGTTTTCATTCCGGCATTACCGCAGTCCCACTTGACCGACAGGCGCCCGTCTTTGGAGATATAAAACTGGCTCCATCCGTTGGAATAGTCGTCGGCAAGGCCGTTAGTGCCGTTGGCCCATATTGCCGAGCCCCACTCATTGAAAGAGGCACCTGAGTTGGTACCGGAAAATTTAAGCCGGAAGTTTGCGGCGCCGGAAATGGTTTGACCGAGGCTATAGAGCTTATTCTGAGTGCCTGCGCCGGTTACGTTGACCCGATATTTTTCAGTCGAACCATCCTCGCGCAATCCGGCCGAAGGGAGAGTCACGTTCACCGGCCCCGCATCAGCAAAAATACCGCGGGCAATGGAGCCAACGGTAGGGGTTATCCGGTTCAGGTCGAGGTCATTACCTCCGGTCTGCACCACCTCGGTGAGCCTTGCCTTGTTGCTGTCGAAATTCTCCCAGTTGAATTTCCAGCCGTCGGCTTCCAGAGGTATGCGCTCGAACTCGGCGGTTATGTGGGCGTTATCGTAGGTGGGGAACGTAACGCTGTTGCCGTCAGGGCTTACCCATTCGGCTGGAAGCTCGCGGCCATGGTTGTCGACCCAGCGCTTAACCCGGCAGTTCGCCGCGGGAAAAGCGGTTATAATCACCGTTTCACCGGGGTTATAGACCATGCTTTCGTTTTCGGAGCGCATGGAGCCGAGGCGCGAATCATTGCTGCCGTAGGTCACTGTGCAGGGATGTTTCGGCGAGTCGGCAACGTCTACAACCAGCTCATAAACAAAGCGGTTGGTCTTGCCGTCGGGCGCGAAACATTGCGCGGCGGCATTCCAGGCGACGTCATTCCAGGGCGAATCGAAGCGCAGGCGCAGGTGGGTCACGCCCTTGGCGGTTTCAAAAGGCAGCAACACCTTGAATTCGCCGGCGGCAACCTCCGGGTTGTTGTTTTCCTTGTATTTACCCAGAGTTCCAAGCAGTTCGGTTGTGCGGTCAATGTCGAAGCGACCGTCGCCGTTGAGGTCGCAATAAGCGCTGAGGAACAGCCAGCGCATGCCGCCGGCATCATTCCAGCGCAAAGTGAACTCCCCTCCGGGCGCGGCATAGATGCGCGTTGGAATCTGAACAAACTGGCGGTCGGGAACGCCTGCAGTTTCGTAGAGCAAAGTGTTTTCGCCGGCCTGATCAACGCTCAGACTGTTGATATACTGTTTATTGGATGCTATGGTATTCTTGTCGGCATAGCCGTCGGTAGGAGGTACGCCCCATTTATTGACCACGAAATGCGCGGTCAGGTCAATGCTTTCGCGGCCATAGTAGGTCAGCGGGTTATCGCTACCGAGGTTCTTGCCGTTGCCATCGGTCCAGTGGCTGAAGTCATAGATTGTTTGCGGATTGGCGCGCACAACCACATAGTCGGTCGAAGTGACGCTCATGGCATCCGTGCCGTCGATGCTCACTGAGCCCTGTGCCGGATTGGCGGAGCGCACGCTGACGGTGCGCGGTTCAGTAATTTCCACAACAATCCGCATGGTGTAGGTCACCACAGTGCCGTCGGCCAAAGTCAGGCGGCATAGGCGCTCACCCACAGGCGCATCGGCAGGGATGTCAAACGAATCACCCAACGCCGTTTCGGCGGCTTCAAAGCGGCCATTATTGCTGAAATCTATCGCAATTTCGGCAATTTCAGCGGTAATATCGGGTTGATATGTCGACTCGGGGTTGCATACGTCGAACCACTTGCCGGCGAGGTTCACCATGGTCATTGCGGGCAAATAGGCCGGCTCCTGAGCCGCATTGGCCGAGCGGAGTTCGGGCAGATAGCGGCCGAGCAGGCGGGCTGCAACGTCGGCGGTATTGCCGGTCGGTTCAATCGGATAGCGCTTGGAGGAATTCAGCGCCCAGTTACGTTCCCATTGGAACCAGCCGCCCGAGGGAACTTTCATGCCGTTGTCGAACCAGGTTTTCCAGCGCTGATAGTAGAAGTCGCCGACCATGCCGCCCCATTGGCGGTAGCTATAGTCGCGCAAACCGCCGGATTCCGATGCAGCCTGTGGCCCCCAAGTGGTTATCAGCGTGCGGGCATTATTGAGTTCCAGCCAGTTGCGATCAGCATCTGTGGTGCCGGCCATTTCGTCGGCCATGGCGCGGGCGCGTTCGGTCCAGTGGCCGAGCATGAAGTCGGGATGAGTATTGAGCAGCTCGTCTACCCCAAGCATCAGCTCGAGGAAGGCGTCCTTCAGTTTGTTGAACCGCTCGGTATCACCCGCGGAGTTGGCAGCGTTCATCTCAGCCAGAAGCGACTTTGAATAGTCGGTAACAGCCTGACGCACAAGGTCGGTCAGGTCATAATCATAGTTATTGCCACTCAGGCCCGAGCGCAGCAGCTTATAGGCAGCAGTGGCGGTGAGGTTCTGATCGTAGAAAATGTCGCTGCCGCCCCAGCTCGAAACCTTGTTGATATTCAAAGCCGGACGACCGCACATAACTGCTTCGTGAGGACCCTGAAGCGACGTTTGACAATCCAGAGCCGAAATGCGCAGCAGCTCCCAGGCATCGCGCGCGTCGGCATTGTCGGCACTATAACGGCGCTTGGCATAATCGGCAACCCATTCCGCGGCGTCGGGCTTGGCATCAAGCCAGGGGAGTTCAAACAGCAGGTCATACATTATCGGCGTCTGCTCAATGGCTTCGGGAGCCGCGCCTATGCCTTTGACCGACGCCACGGTGCGGGCGTCGAAGTAGCCGTCGATAACCTTCTGCACACGACCGAAAAAGCCGGTTCGGCCGCCGAAGTTGAAAATGGTGGAGTAAACGGTTTCATGACCCTTATAGCCGCGATAGTTCGGGCGGCCGTCGCTGTAAAGGTCAAGAACAATCAGCTCGCCGACCGGAATATTATCGAGGCAGGTTGTCTGCGCTCCGCTCCACTGCCAGCTCTGAATAACCCACTTGCTGTCAGGCTTGGCGGCATGCAGAGCGGTGTTCATAGCCTTATAGCCCTGACCCGGATTTGCCGGAGCCGCTCCCCCTTCATGGTAGGGGTCGAGGGAGTAATACAAGCTTTCGCCCATAACTTCCTTGAGGCGTTTATAGTAGTTGGCGGCAACGGAAGCGAAGGAGCCGCCGGTGGAATCAACGATATAGGGACGGGTAAAACCGCACCAACCGCCCTGGCCGGACGCTGCGATGCCGGTTTTGGCGGTGAAGTTGCTCGGCACCATGCCGGCAAAACCGGGCAGAACCGGTTCGATGCCGAGTTCGCGCATGCGGGCGTTGATTTTAGTGCCCAATTCGGCCTGGCGCGTATACCACCAGTCAGGGTTTGGGCCACCCCACCCTTCGAGGTTGTTCATGCCGAACCAGGCCATGAAGCAGGGGCCGCCGACAAAGGCGTTGGCTTCGTCGCGCGTATAGCCGTAGTCCTCCATCAGAAACTTGCGCCACACTTCCTCAAGGCCGACTATCTGCAGAGGCATATTGATGCCGCGCAGGGCCATCCAGTCGATTTCCTGCTGCCATCGCTCCCAGGTCCAGGTGCTCATCGAGTAGCTGAATGTGCAGTAGTTCAGATAATAGCGATAGGCAGCGGAAGTGGTATGCTCTTCGGTGACCGCAGGCAGCGGCAGGTCGGCAAGAGTGGTCGTAGGGCAGTTCCACGACAAGTTGACGTTGGCCGTATGGTTCAGATACCAGCCCAGACCGGTAGTCACGGCCGAAAGCGTTGTGCCCTTGACCCACGGCTTGCCGTTGCGGGTTGAAATCTGAAACATTTCAGCCCCACTGGGTGACTTATACGTGTCGTCAACCGTGGTTTCAATACGTGCACCGGTGCCCGCGCCGCCTATGCGGTCGAGCAGATCGCTCACGCTTTTGGGATTATCGATGGCTGCGGCGGCAAAAAGCGAGCTCAAAACGCCCGCCGCAGCCGCTATTACTCTCAAAATGCTCTTCATGCCTTTCCTGATAATGATATTATTCCGCAAATGTACGAAAAAAATCGGATTTTATTGCTATCTTTGCAAGCGATAAACCAATAATCACTCTGATTTATAAATGTTGAAAAGAATCCGACAGGCGGTGGCGGCTATCAGCATCCTGATGGTCACCGCGTTGTTTCTTGATTTTACGGGCACAGTCCACCACTGGCTCGGCTGGATGGCCAAAATCCAGTTCCTGCCCGCACTGCTGGCGCTGAACGTAGGAGTAATCATCGGGCTGGTGGTGCTCACTCTGATTTTCGGACGCCTTTACTGCTCGGTTATCTGCCCGTTAGGCATCATGCAGGATGGCTTCGCCCTGCTGGGCAAGCGCGCCAAAAAGAACCGCTACGGCTATTCGCCGGCAAAGAAGGTGCTGCGGCTGCTTATGCTCCTGATAATGATTGCGGCCATAGTTGCCGGCATCGGGAGTTTGGTTGCGCTGCTGGCCCCCTACAGCGCCTACGGCCGCATAGTTTCGAGCCTCCTTGCCCCCGTCTGGGCTTGGGGCAATAATCTGCTGGCGTCGTGGGCCGAAGCGCATGAAAGCTACGCGTTCTACTCGGTCGACGTTTGGCTCCGTTCGGGCGTAACTCTGGCCGTCGCGGTTATCACTCTGGTGGTGCTCGCGGTTTTGGCATGGCGCAACGGCCGCACTTATTGCAACACTATCTGCCCGGTGGGCACCGTGCTCGGCGCGCTATCGCGTTTTTCGCTGCTCAAGCCGGTAATCGACACCTCGAAGTGCAACGGCTGTGGCTTGTGTGCCCGCAACTGCAAGGCCGCATGCATCGACAGCAAGAACCATCGGATTGACTATACGCGCTGCGTTGCCTGCTTCGACTGCCTGGGCAAATGCCGGCAGGGCGCCATATCTTACCGCCGGCCGAAAAAAGCTGCCGAGGCCGCCGGCGAGGTCGATAGCTCCAAGCGCAGTTTCCTCGCCGTTGGTATGACGCTGGCAGCCACCGCCGCTCTCCACGCCAAGGAGAAAACGGTCGACGGAGGTCTGGCAACCATAACCGACAAGAAAATACCCAAACGCCGCACCAAAATAGTTCCGCCCGGTGCGGCAAGCATACGCAATCTCGAACGCCACTGCACGGCCTGCCAGCTCTGCGTGTCGGTTTGCCCCAACGGTGTTCTGAGGCCGTCGACCGACCTCAGCTCGATGATGCAGCCAGAATCATCGTATGAGCGCGGCTACTGCCGCCCGGAGTGCACAAAGTGTTCCGAAGTCTGCCCCGCAGGAGCCATACGCCAGATAACGCGGGCCGAAAAATCGTCGATTCAGATAGGTCATGCCGTTTGGGTGAAAGAAAATTGCCTGCCGCTGACCGAAGGCGTCCGCTGCGGCAACTGCGCCCGCCACTGCCCGACCGGCGCCATAACCATGGTGCCGTCCGAGCCCGACAACAACTCGTCGCCCTGGATTCCGGTTGTGAACACCGAAAAGTGCATTGGCTGCGGAGCGTGCGAAAACCTTTGCCCCTCGCGCCCGTTCAGCGCAATCTACGTTGAAGGCCACGAAAATCACCGAACAATTTAAGCAGCTATGAATAAAACAGATAACCATGATAGCGGTCGCCGCGACTTTTTGAAGAAACTGGGACTCGGTGCCGGAGCTGCCGGACTGGTCCTGAGTGGATGCGACGGCGCCGCCAAGCAACTGACTGAGGCCCAAACTGCCGCTTCGGGCGAGATTCCAACCGATAAAATGACCTATCGCACCAATCCCAAAACCGGCGAAAAGGTTTCGATTCTCGGATATGGATGTATGCGCTGGCCAACGGTTCCGACCGGCAAAGGCGAGGGCGACGACGAAATCGACCAGGAAATGGTGAACCGGCTGGTCGACACGGCTATTGCCCACGGCGTGAACTATTTCGACACATCGCCCGCCTACTGCAAAGGCCGCTCGGAACACGCTACCGGCATTGCTCTGGCACGACATCCGCGCGATTCATATTTCATCGCTACCAAGCTGTCGAACTTCGCACCGCAGACCTGGAGCCGCCAGGCATCGCTCGAAATGTATCGCAACTCGTTCAAGGAGCTCCAGACCGACCATATCGACTACATGCTGCTCCATGCAATCGGCACCGGAAACGGCATGGATGATTTCAAAGCCCGATATCTCGACAACGGCATTCTCGACTTCCTGATGGCCGAACGCGAAGCCGGACGAATCAGGAATCTCGGCTTCTCCTACCACGGCGACATTGCCGTTTTCGACTGGGCGCTGGCCAACCACGACAAATATAAGTGGGATTTCGTTCAGATTCAGCTCAACTATCTGGACTGGAAGCACGCCAAGGAGCTCAACCCCCGCAACACCGACGGCGAATACCTCTACGGCGAGCTCGAAAAACGCGGCATACCGGCCATCATCATGGAGCCGCTACTGGGCGGTCGCCTGTCGAACGTGCCCGACCACATTGCAGTGCGCCTGAAAGAACGCTCGCCCGAAAGTAGCGTGGCTTCGTGGGCGTTCCGCTATGCCGGCACCCACCCGGAGGTGCTGACCGTTTTGAGCGGCATGACCTACATGGAGCACCTCGAAGACAATCTGCGCACCTACTCGCCGCTCAAACCGCTCTCCGAAGAGGAAATTGAGTTCCTCTACGCAACCGCCGACCTGATGGTGGAATACCCCACCGTGGCCTGTAACGACTGCAAATACTGCATGCCCTGCCCCTACGGCATCGACATTCCCTCGATTCTGCTCCACTACAACAAATGTGTCAATCAGGGCAACGTTGTTGAAACCCGCCAGGCACCGAACTATGCCGAAGCTCGCCGGGCATTTCTGGTGGGCTACGACCGCTCAGTTTCGAAGCTGCGTCAGGCCAGCCACTGCATTGGCTGTAACCAATGCGCGCCCCACTGCCCGCAATCCATCGACATTCCCAAAGAACTGCGCCGAATCGACAAATATGTTGAACAACTCAAACAGGGAACCCTGCCGCTGAACAATGCTCAGAAAGCTTAAAAATATTCTACACGCCGAGGGCTGCTCGCTGGTTGTAGGCAACGCCAACAAGGTCGAAACGTTCCGTCAGCGCGGCGTCAAGGACCTGCTGCAGCTGTTGCACAACGCACCGCAAACCCTCAGCGGCGCATCGGTGGCCGACAAAGTGGTTGGCAAAGGCGCGGCAGCGCTAATGGCCCTGGGAGGCGTCAAGGAGCTTTACACCGCAGTTATCAGCACCCCGGCGCTCGAATTGATGCGCAACAGCGGCATCGCCGTTGAATTCGACACTGAAACGCCCGCCATTATCAACCGCGCCGGAACCGGCCCGTGCCCTGTCGAGGCCTTGTGTCGCGACTGCCGCACTCCGGAAGAATGTCTGCCGCTAATTGAAAATTTCGTAACCAATCTCCCACACTAAACGTCATGCTGACAACCATAAACCCCAAACAACTGACCTTTGCCGATGCCCGCACCTACCTCGGTGCGCTCCTGTTCATTGCCGGCAATATCGCCCTTCCGCAGCTGTGCCATTTGTTTGCCCTCGGAGGCCCCACATGGCTGCCCATCTACTTCTTTACGCTCATCGGCTCGCTGCTATGCGGCTGGCGCGTAGGCCTGCTCACTGCACTGGCCTCACCGCTGATCAACTGCGCCGCCTTCGGCATGCCCGCCGCGGCGCTCCTGCCGGCAATCGTACTCAAATCAGTGCTGCTCGCCTCAGCCGCCGGATTTGCCGCCACCCGCCTCGACAAAATCAATCTGCTTACCATTGTTGCGATAGTCGCTTTCTATCAACTTTTTGGCTCGCTAGGCGAATGGGCAATCTGCGGCGACCTTCACACTGCGCTGCTCGACCTCCGCATCGGCCTGCCCGGAATGCTCGTGCAGATTCTTGGCGGCTACATAACCGTTAAACTTATCAACAACCACAAAATATGAAAACCCTTCTATTTCTTGGAGGCCTCGGCACCGGCGAAATCATCCTTATCGTTCTCGTTGTGCTCCTTCTTTTCGGCGGCAAAAAAATCCCCGAAATGATGAAAGGCCTCGGCAAGGGCGTTCGCTCCTTCAAAGAAGGCATGAACGAACCCGATTCCGACCCTAAAACCACTGATAAAGCCGACAAACAGGAATGACCACACCTCGGGATGACCATAACTTCTGGTGGCATCTCGACCAGCTGCGGGGAGTGCTCGTGCGCATCCTCGCGGCAACCGTTCTATGCGGTATCGTGGCCTTCTGCTTCAAAGAGCAGCTCTTTGAAATAGTCCTTGCGCCCAAATCGCCCGACTTCATAACCTACCGCCTTATCAACCGCCTATGCGCAGCCCTGGGCATTGAGCAACTCGAACCTTTCAGCGTAGAACTTATCAACACCGGCCTCGCTCGCCAGTTCATCATCCACATGCAAACTGCCTTGTGGGCTGGTGTTGTGTGCGTTTCCCCCCTCATCATCTACCAACTTTTCGGCTTCATTGCCCCCGCCCTCTACCAAGCCGAACGCCGAGCCGCCGGCCGCATAGTTTGGAGCGGCTACATAATGTTCATCCTCGGCATCCTCCTCAGCTACTACCTCATCTTCCCCCTCACCTTCCGTTTTCTCGGCACCTATCAGGTCGAGAGCAACATCCAAAACCTCATAACTCTTGACTCATACATGAGTACCTTGTTGCTCCTATGCCTGTGTATGGGCGCCATGTTCGAACTCCCCGTAGTGGCCTGGCTACTCGCCCGAGCCGGGCTGCTCACCGCCGACTTCCTGCGCCGCTACCGCCGCCACTCCATCGTAGTAATCCTCACCATCGCTGCCATAATTACCCCCACCTCTGACGTAGTTACACTCCTCATCGTCGCCCTACCCATCTACATACTCTACGAACTCTCCATCCTCATTATCAGGCGCTAATCTGCGACCTTATATAATCGACCATTTCCTGCGGCCGTTCGCAGCCAACGACATACTTATCGCCATTCTGCATCCTCACAAGGAAGCAGTCCGAAGCCTTGCCATAAAAGCCATAATACCTACCGATGTCGCTTTCGCGGAAAATGCCCCAATAACCCATAAATCCGCCCGAAGCACAAATTCGGATTGCCGCCATGGTAGGCTGAAACAGCTCAACACTAACAACTTTGCTGATAGGGATCTTCTTGCCCCTGAGAACACTACCCAAAACCAGATAGCGGCTATCGGCCTTAACATAGACCGCGCCATAAAACAAGCCGGCAACAATCAGCACCAGTAAAATTCCTAACATAGAGAAAAAACTGATTTTCTCGTCAAACGTCGCAACACAACCGGCAGCCAGCACTCCCAATAGAACAGCTGTCAGGAGCGCGGCAAACTTACTATAAACAACTCTTGCTTTCATAAAATATTAAAAATCAACGCAACAAAGATACACAGAAAATCCGATTCCACCAAATCCTGAAACATTTATGGCCAATCTATGTTATAATTATATACACAAACTTGATATTATTATGACACGAAAAGAACTGACTGATGTTATTGCCAAATTGGTGGCTGAAGTAATCAATAATCCCGGAAGTTGGGGCGTCGACCCTCAGCTTAGCATCATACCTACAACACTGTTAGTCAGCGTTGAACGCCGCGGCGATGCTAATCGCGCGATTGAATATAGTGACTATGCTATTGAGGCAGATGCAGCGGTTGACGGCGATTATTCGGAGAATGCCGCTGATTATCAGTCGGCTTCGGACCCGGATTTGTATCCGATCGGGACTCTGATTGACTATGTTGAGAAGAAGCCTGATCTGAAGAAAATCGGTGCTTTGGTTGAGCATTACATCCCTCAGCGAGCTGAGAATCTCTACGCGGAGTAATAGCTAAAATAACTATTTATAGCTACTTTAGCTATGCGGTAGATGAAAAAAAATTAGAGCCGGACTCGGGGGGAGTCCGGCTCTGAGGGAAGGGGCGGTGACCTACTCTC
>CAMWSP010000042.1 GCA_947176935.1 uncultured Porphyromonadaceae bacterium
TTGTGGCTAAACTCAGGATTTTTCGCATACACCCGGCCTGCATTGGGTGCGGGCGGGGGGACGGCGGGGCATGGCGCCGTTTTGGCGGCAAACGTAGGCGCTGACCTCGACGGCGCGGCGGTGGGCATCGGCCAGGTTGCGGCCCTGGAGTAGCGAGGCGATGAAGGCGGCGGTGAAGGAGTCGCCGGCGCCGACGGTGTCGGCCACTTCTACGCGCTGGGTGGGCTGAAAGAGTTCCTCGTCGGAGCTGAAAACGTAGCTGCCGTCGACTCCGCAGGTCAGAATCAGCAGGTCGAGGCCGAAGCGGCGGCGGATTTCGCGGCAGCGCTCCTTGTAGTCGCCATCGGGCAGGGCGAACAGATCGCTGACAATGAGCAGTTCCTCATCGTTGATTTTAAGGATATTGCAGCGGCGCATTGATTCCTCGATGATTTCGGCGGTGTAGAAGTGCTGGCGCAGGTTGATGTCGAAAACCTTCAGAGCACCGGCGGGCAGGGCGTCGAGAAAGCGCCGGATGGTTTGGCGCGACTCGGGGGCGCGCTGCGCCAGCGAGCCGAAGCAAACGGCGCGTGTGCGTGCGGCCAGGGCCTCAAGAGCGGAGGTGAAGGGGATGTGGTCCCAGGCGGCGTTTTCCTTGATGTCGTAGCGCGGAATTCCGGCTCCGGTCAGTTCCACTTCGACCGTGCCTGTGGGGTAGGGTTGTTCGGCAATGAGGTGGTCAACGCTCTTGGAGTTGAGAATCTCGAGAATCTCAGCGCCGAGCGCATCGGCCCCTATGGCGCTCACAGCGCAGCCGTTGAGGCCGAACTGACTGACGTGGTAGGCGAAATTGGCCGGAGCGCCGCCGAGTTTCTTCCCTTCGGGCAGGAGGTCCCAAAGCACTTCGCCGATGCCGACAACTGCCGGCAATTTTGCTTGGCTGTTCATTTTATTTGAAGGTGTCGGGCAGGTCGTTTTCATAGAGCACGGCGTCGCCGGCCTTGGCCATTGAGAGCATCAGCGCCTGGGCTTCGGCAAAGGTGTCGACGGGGTGGAGCTCGGCTTTCGGCTGCTGAGCCGATTCGATTCCGGCCACAATGGCGTCGCGGTTATAGCGGCCAACGATGATAGCTACGTCGGCGGCTTTGGCTACCTTGGCTCCGAACTCTTTGTTGAGTTCTTCCTGGCGGTCGCCGAGTTCAATCATGCCGGGGGTGATTACGAACTTGCGTCCGGGCAGCGAGGCGAGCACATTCAGCGCCATGGCCGAGCCGGCCGGATTGGAGTTGAAGGCGTCGTCGAGAATGGTTATGCCGCCGGCGGTGCGCTTGATGGCCAGGCGATGTTCAACCTGCTGAATCTGCTCAACGGCGTAGGCGATTTTGCGGGTGTCCATGCCCAGATGCAGCGCCACTATAACGGCGGCTATGAGGTTGGAAACGTTGCACTCGCCAACCAGGCGCGTGTGGAGCTTCAGCTCGCCCTGCGGGCCGGAAACGGTGAAGTCGGTGCCGGAGGCGGAGTAGGAGATGGAGTGGGCCGTGTAGTCCACGCCGTCGGCGCTGACGCCATAGCGCAGCGCGGCAACGTTCTGAACCTTGCGGTTAGCAACGAATTCGAAGTCGTTGTTGAGCACCGCCAGGCCGTTGGCCGGCAGCGAATCAACCAGCTCGAACTTGGTTGCCTGAACGTTTTCAATGGTTTTGAATGATTCGAGGTGTTGCGGGCCCACGGCGGTGATGATGCCCACCGAGGGGTGAACCAGGTCGCAGATTTCCTTGATGTCGCCCGACTGCTTGGCGCCCATTTCGCAGATAAACACCTGGTCGAACGGCTTGAGGTGTTCGCGGACGGTGCGAACGACGCCCAGGGTGGTGTTGAACGACCCCGGAGTCATGCAAACGGCGAACTGCTCCGACAGGATTCGGTGCAGATAGTGTTTGGTCGAGGTCTTGCCGTAGGAGCCGGTGATGCCGATAACCTTCAGGTCGGGCATGGAGGCGAGGATGCGGGCGGCGTCGTCGATATACCGCTGATTGATGCGCTTTTCAACCGGTTTGAGCAGCCAGAGGGCGGCGATTGCCAGCCAGTCGGCCTTGACCCATACGAACATTGACAGGATGGCATATTCGCGGGCGAGGCTCCAGCGGCCCTGAGGAAGGAATGCCCAGCCAACGGCCACAATGGCCACCAGCGCAACCATTACGCCGTAGATTCGGCGAACGCGCGGAGTCCATACCAGCGGGTGCTTGTATTTGCGCCGGGCGTTGATGCGGATAATCAGCATTATCAGGCAGAAAAGTCCGATTCCGGCAAGCGCCATAATCTCGGGAACGCCGCGAACCGTGGCGGCCAGGGCTATAACTATGCCAAACAGCTTGGAGAACGACGTTGAGTCGCCCATGGCCGAGAGCGAGCGGCGGAAGCGGTCGATGCGATAGGAGTTTTGCTGCACCAGCATCAGGGTGCGGCTGAATTCGGCCAGCAGGGCCAGAGCGCAAAGGGTCAGCGCAACAATCGATAGAATCATGACTGGAGGAATGAAGTGAGCACCGCCGCGAATTGCCCCGGGCGGTCGAGGAAGCTATAATGGCCGGCGCCGGCGAAGCTGACCAGCCCGGCATCGGGAATGAGTCGCTCCATGGTTTTGGCGTCGGAAAGTGGAGTTGCCGTGTCGGCCTCGCCCCAAATCAGCAGTGTGGGTGCCTCGATTTGCGGCATGAGGTGGCAGAGGTCTTCGTTGACCACGCGGCTCATGATTGCACGCATTCGCGGCGAGGAGTTGCGGTAGTCGCTCGAGCCGGCCTTGGCGCGAATGCGGTCAAGAATCTTTTCGGCGCGCTGCTTGCCGCAAAGGAGTTTGAGCAGGTTTTTCTTGGCCTTGAAAGTGTAGACCTTGGCGTAATATTTCAGCGTGCGGCGGGGTTTCACTCCGGCGGCATCGACCAGCACCACCTTGCCCACCTTGCGGCGCGAAGCTATGGTGATGGCCACGCGGCCGCCAAACGAATGGCCGAGCAAAACGGCATCGGCGCCAATACCCAGCCGGTCGAGCAGCGCTTCGATGGCGCGGGAGTAGTCGTCGGTGCCCCACACTGCGGCCGGTTCCGGCGATTCGCCGAAGCCGGGGAAGTCAACGTTGAGCACCGGGCGCCCCAGCGAACGCACCGTGGCCTCGATCGAGGCCACGGTTTGGCGCGAGCAGCCCCAGCCGTGCATAATCACGACGGGTGCCCCTGCGCCGGGGGTGAACGTGTAGGCTATTCCGTTAGAGTTCGGCATCGGCAACTTCGGCTTCCTGAGCTTTGACGTCGGGCTTGATGTTGGGTTCTTCGAGGCCGAGGTGGTGCTTGCGGTCGATAACCTTGAGCCAAAGGCCGATGAGCAGGGCGGCAACGCCGAGCGATGCGAGCATTACGAGCGCCCAGGTGTAGTTATAGCTGACGGATGCCTGAGCCTCGGTCATGGTTCCGTCGGCCACGGCCTTGACGATGTCGGGGTTGGTGGAGTCGAGCACCTTGCCGATGAGCAGGGGGAAGAGCCAAAGGCCGATGTTCTGAATCCAGAAAATCAGCGCGTAGGCCGAGCCGATGATTTTTGCGTCGACGAGCTTGGGCACGGAAGGCCAGAGCGATGCGGGCACCAGCGAGAACGATGCGCCCAGAACCAGAATGGTCAGGTAGGCAACGATTACGCCGCCGATGGGGCTGCCTTTAACGGCGGGCAGAACGAAGGCGAAGGTCAGGTGGCAGGCAATGAGCAGCAGCGAGCCGAAAACGAGCATCGAGGCGGCTTTGCCTTTGTGGTCAACATATTTACCGAGAATCGGGGTGATGCCCACTGCAAGCAGCGGGAACACGGCGAAGATAGCGGCGGCCGACTGACACATATAGCCCATCCAGCAGTAGAGCACGAGCAGGGCCACCGACAGGGTGAGCATGCCGACCTTCATGGACTGTTTTTTTGAGAAGTTGGAAATGAATGCCGAGGCGGCGCAAAGGAGCATAACGCCGTATTGAATAACGGTTTGCGCCTGCGAGCCCCAGAAAGAATCAGCGGGATTGGGTGTGAGGGTGAGGTTGCACTGGAGCATGTTGACGGCATATTTCTGGAAGGGGAAGATTGCCGAATAGTAGAGCACGCAGAGCAGGGCAACGAGCCAGAAGCCGCTCGAGGTGAGAATCTGGCCGAGGTCGGAAATGCGGAAGGGGTCGTCTTTTTCTTCTTCGGCGTGGGTCTGCGAGTCGAGTTTGGCATCCATGAAGAAGTAAACGATAAACATTATCAGCGCAATCATGAGCATTACGACGCCGAAGGCAACTGCCGACGAAACTTTCGGAGTGCCGGTAATTGAGGCGAACAGCGGCGAGAAAATCATGCAGGTTGCAACGCCCAGACGAGCCAGGGCCATTTCCGAGCCCATGGCCAGAGCCATTTCGCGGCCTTTGAACCACTTGACGATGCCGCGGCTGACCATGATGCCGGCCATTTCAACGCCGCAGCCGAAAATCATGAAGCCGATGGCCGAGAGTTTGGCCGAGGCGGGCATGCCTTCGTAGAAGGGCGAAACGCCCAGTTCGTCGAAGCCGGGAATGTAGTTCAGATGCTCGGTGAACCAGACTTCGAGGCTCGAGCCGGCGAACATGTCGGTCACGGCATACCAGTTGATCGACGCGCCGACCACCATAACCGCACCCGAGAGCAACGCGGTGAAGCGCACGCCCATCTTGTCGAGAATGATTCCGGCAAAAATCAGGAAGAAAATGAAAACGTTGAGGAAAGTTTCCGACCCCTGCATGGTGCCGAAAGCGGTGTTGTCCCAGCCCAGCTGACTCTGAACCAGTGATTTGATAGGCGACATTACATCCATGAAGATGTAGGCGCAGAACATTCCCAGCGCAAGCAGCAGCAGCGCGGTCCAGCGAGCCCATGCCTGATCGGAAAGAACGGTTTTGGTGTTTGTTGTTGTCATTGCAATGATTGTTTGGTTATTTTGTTTGCAAAGTTACATAAAATCAAGGAATAATTTGTAATTTTGCGCGCAGAAAATCATTTTGACTTGTTTATGAGAGAAAAAGCTTTCGGACGCCGACCGTTTACTTTCGACCGCGTGGTGCGCATGCTGCTCGGCGCTCTGGTGTTCAGCATCATCGTTGCGCTGATTTATTATCTGAGAGATGTTCTGCTCCCCTTCGGAGTGGCGGTTGTTATCGCCTATCTGCTCGAGCCGCTGGTTCAGTTCAACCGCCGGCTGCTCCACCTGAAGGGGCGCGTGGCGGCGGTGTTCGTTACTTTTTTCGGCGTTTTGTTCGCGAGCCTTATGCTCGGCTGGGCGCTGATGCCGTCGGTTATCGCCGAGGCTCACCAGGTCAGCGCTTTGGTCAGCGAGTATGTGGCCAGCAGTCAGTCGGTTCCGTTCATTCCCGAGAGCGTTCACCGCTTTTTGAAGGAGAATATAGATTTCGACCAGATTTCATCGGTGCTCCACGATGCCGACTGGGTTTCAATCGGCTCCGGGGTGGTTAATGTTTTCAACCATAGCATAACGCTGCTTATCAGTGTTTTCAACTGGGCAATAGTTGTTCTCTACGTGATTTTCATAATGCTCGACTACGACCGGATAAGCAGCGGGTTCAAAGCCATAGTTCCGCCCGCCTATCGCCGCCAGGCCAACGCTCTGGGCCGCGATTTGCAGCAGGCCATGAATCATTATTTCCGCGGCCAGGCGCTGATAGCCCTGATGGTGGGCATTATGTTCGTTATCGGATTCCTGATTGTCGGGTTGCCGCTGGCGGTTGTGCTGGGGCTGTTTATCGGTGTGCTCAATCTGGTGCCATATCTGCAGCTGATTTCAATTCCGATAACCGCGCTGCTCTGTTTGATTTACAGCGCCCAGACAGCATCGGGTTTCTGGATTATTTTCGGCGAGGCCATGGCGGTTTACGTTGTTGTTCAGTGCATTCAGGATTTAATTATCACTCCGAAGGTTATGGGTAAGGCCATGGGACTGAATCCGGCCATTATCCTGCTGGCGCTTTCGGTCTGGGGGTCGCTGCTGGGACTGCTCGGAATGATTATTGCGCTGCCAATGACCACTTTGCTCATCAGCTACTATGAGCGCTACGTTATTGATCGGCCTGCTGAGCGCCACTCCCTGAACGAGGCGATTGAGCAAAACGAGTGACCAGCGAGGTTACGTAGACCGTGAATAGCGGGAACACCAGCACTCCCATAACGGCCAAAACCGACGAAACTACTTTGCCGATAACGGTTACGGGCTGAATGTCGCACCCGATGGTGGTGACGTCCATGCAGGCCCACCATAGGGCGTTCCAGTAGGTGTGGATGTCGGGGTTGGGGCCGTGTTCGGCGTTGAAAAAGATTATGGAACCGAAGTAGACGAAGGCCACGAGAATCATTATATAGCTGGCCAACAGCGAGCTGACGCGGTTTTTCGACAGGTAGCCCACAACGATTGCCAGCGCCATGGTGGCGCGGCCGAGCGGAATGAAGCGCACCCAGTAGATTTCGGTGGCGGTTACCGGAATCTGCAGCTGGGTTATGATGTTCAGATAGGGAATTGAGAGGAGCAGAAAGAGCCAGCGCGTTTTCAGATAGCGGCGCCGGTCGGGGGCAAACACCAGTTCATAGAAAAAGTCGAAAATAAAGAATATGCACATCCAGAACTGGAAGCGCATATACAGGGTGTTGCGCAGGAAATCCCGACCCGTAAACGTGTCGTAGCTGATAAAGACTATCAGCAGGGCCGACAGAACGAACACCGCCATGCGGGCGGCATCGAGCGACCATTGGATTCCCTTCGTTACTCTCATAACTACCCAACGCCGCCGGCCGCAAAAAAGTTTATTTGCGGCGGTTGCGGACTGAGCGGGTAGCTGATGACGAGGGCGCTGCGGGGGTTGAGGTAGACTTGGGCTTGCGGGCAGCCTTTGCCTTGGGTTTCTTGGCCTCGCCGCGCGAGCGGGTTGACGCGCGCTCGGAGCGGGTGCGGGTCGACCTTACGGGTTCGGGCTTGGCGGTTGCGGTGGAGTCAGCAGCGGCTTCAGCTTCCTCGCGGGCCTTTTTCAGCTCCTCGCGCGAGGGCACCCAGAGGTTGTCGGCGTAGTGGTCAAGGCGGTGCTGGATAGAGTCCTGCATGGCCTTGAGCGTGTCGGGGTCTTCCTTGGCCATCTGGGCCAGGGTGCGGTTGCGCAGGTTGCGGGTTTTGTAGATGTTGCCCTTGTAGAGATTAAGGGTGAAGAAGTCATCGTAGGTGTGCGAGGCCAGGTTGTTATCGTCGTCGGTGAAGATATACTGAGCCTGAAGGTAGGGCTTGAGGTCAGACATTTTCATCCAGAACATAGGCGTTTTGCCGGAAATAGACGAGGCGTCGTCGCGCACGATAACGGGGGCTATTGCTTCAACGATGGTGCGCATTTGGTTGGTGCGGTTGTCGAACTCCCAGCGTTCGATGATGCGGTAGCCGAGCACTTCGTTGGTGGGCACGTCGACCGGCTCGATGTCGTAGACCGGGTTCTTTTCGGAGAAACCTTTGGCCGGCGTGGCGAGAATGTCGAAGCGCTCTATGATATCGGCCATTTTGGCGCGGTTGGCGTCGGTGAAGTCTTCGCGGCCATCGAGATATTCATAGGCGGGCACCTTGTTCTGGGCCAGCAGGCGGAACATTATGCGGAACAGGTTTTCGTTGCCATCGACCAGGTCTTCCGGGAAGTAGAGCGGGGCGTTGGCGTCTTCGTTGACCAGGTCGAGCTCGCGGTAGATTACGCGCATATACTTCAGCGAGGCATCGGGGCGCGACGCTCCTGCCTGGGCCTGCATGCGCGCCGAAACGCCGGGAGCGCCGGCTTCGGTCTGGCCGGGGCGCGTGCGCGGTCCGCGCGAAAGCACTGCTGACGACGAGGATTGCTCCTGGGCAGAGGCTCCCAGGGCGGCGATGGCCATAACGGCCGATATGAGGACTTTGAGTTTCATAGGTCAGGGGGTTAGTTAACAAGAACGTCGAGGGGCGATATGGAGCGGGTTATGCCGTCGGGACCCGAGGCTTTGACGTTGGTTATTATGAAGCGTTTGCCGCGTTTGAGCTGGCGGAACTGGGCTTTCTGGCGTTCGGAGAATTGCGCACCGTTGGAGTTTTCAACGATGTTGGCGCCGGTCTGGTCGAAGAACACGGTCTGGAAGCTGACAACGTTGAATTTGATGTTGAGCAGTTCGTCGTCGATAGCGGCGTCGATGCCGGGCGCGGAGAGCAGAACGGCTTTGGAGAGCGGTTTGCCGCCACGGTAGCGGTCGGCGTTGCCCTGGGCGTCGGTGTAGGTTATGAACGGCGTGGGGTCGGGCAGCTTGCGGGTGCGGAAGGTGGTGGTGCCCATTGTCTGGTTGGTGCCGTCGATGTTGGCAGTAACGGTGATTACGGCGTCTTTGCCCACGGCCGAGGGGCGGGCTATCCACTTGTCGCCCTGGCGGGTAAGGGTGCCGTTGGTCATGGTGGCGCTGATCTGGTTGGAGTGCACGCCGGGCGCGGAAATCGACAGCGGGTTGTCGATGCCGGCGTAGAGCACGTTCATCATCGTTGCCGAAACGGTAGCGGTGGGTTCGAACACCGTGTAGCTTGACTGGAAGGGGTGTTGGGTGGTGGTTCCGTCGCCGTGGGCCACTTCCAGATAGCCGGAGTAGTCGAAGGTGCCGGTCGAGCCGGTGGCGAATTCATAGAGGTCGGAACCTTCGGGTAACTGCTTGCCACCGATGAAGATTGCGGGTCGCTGGGTGGTGTCGACCGCGGCCAGAACGATATTGGCCGAGTATTTCGAGCCGCGCATAACCGAGCGCGAACGCGGGATGACGAAGGCGTTGAGCTCGTTGACGCGGACGTCGCCGGCGTCGACCGCGCTGAGCAGTGCGGTCAGGGCTTCGCCTTCGGCGTAGCGGATGTCGTTTTCGAGTTTCGACAGCAGGGTGACTGCAGCCACCACCGGCTTGGCCTCGAAGTTGGTTTCCTCCCAGGTTTGCAGGCGCGGGCGGCCGTTGGCGTCGAGGTTGGAGGTGGAGAGAGCGGCTTCTATGGTTCTCTGTTTCAGCGAGTCAGCGATAAGGCTGACGATGAAGGTGCGGTAGGAGTCGATGTTGTGGCGCAGGCGCTGGCCCTCGAGAGTTGCGGGGTTGAGCAGCACTGCCGATGAGGCTTCCAGGTCGTCGCGGTGCTGAATGTCGGCGGGGTTTCCGTTGCGGCCGTCGGCTTTGCGTACCACTGCGTATTTCAGCGAGTCGACATGAGCGGAGAGAGTTTTTGTGAACTCAACGACCTCAGTTGCCTTTTCGAGCCAGGGTTTTCCCTTTTCGGGGTTCTGCTCGGCAAATTGCTCTAAACGCTTGTAGAGGGCATGGTTGCGTTCGGCAACGTTGGTGTTCGAGCGGTTGAGGCCTTCGTCGACCTGAGTGAAACCGTCGAGCACATCGCTGCTGACGTTGAGCGCAAGCATCGCCGTCAGAACGATATACATGAGGTTAATCATTTTCTGGCGCGGCGTAAGACCGGAACTTTGTGCCATTTATATTGGAGTTATTGGAGTTATTGGAGTTATTGGAGTTTTTGGCCGGAATTTTGGGCGCCGCCGGGGAGATTTTGGGTCATTGCCTGAATCATTTGGGCGTAGATGGCGTTTAGCTGTTGCATGTAGCGGGCCATGCGCTCGGTTTCTTCGCAATATTGGCGCGAGGTGTCGGCGGAGCGTTCGTACATGTCGCGGATGTCTTTGATGCCGTTGTTGACGCGGTCGATGGAGTCGAGCTGCGAGCTGACGCTCTTGAGCTGGATTTCATAGATTGTGTTCAGGCCGGCAACGTGGCGGCTGAGCGAGGTCATTTCCTCTACGTAGCCTTGCGACGAGGCGCTTATGAGGTCGGAGTTTTCGGTGATGGCGTTGTAGCTTTCGAGCAGCACGGCGGTTACTTTGTTGAGCGCTTCGGTGCTCTTTCGCAGGTCGGCCATCTGTTCGGAGAGGGCAGCGATCTGGGCAACGTAGTGTTCGGTGGCTTCCTTGGCGGATGCGTTGAGCGCCAGGGGCTGGTCGGCAATGGTTGCGGCTACGGACACTCCGCCCTGCGCGGGTGCGGCGGATACGGCGGGTGCGCCGGTTGATGTTCCGCCGTTGATGACGACAGAGCCGCCCATGCCACCGCCGTGCATGTCGGGACGGTCGTTGGCGTCGTGGGTGTCGAGAACGGGGAATACTTCTTCCCAGTGATATTGCTTGGCGGGACGGTCGAAGGCGGAGAGGATGAACATGAGCACTTCGGTGCCCATGCCTATCATGAGCAGGAGGTTGCCGCCGGGCAGGTGGAGGAGTTTGAACAGGGCGCCCCAGATAACGACGGCCGCACCGATTGAGTATGCAAAGTTAAAGAATCGCTGGCCGCTTTCGCCCGACAGGAAACGTTCGACCGCGTTTTTATACTTTTTTATCTTAGTCATTTCAAATGAAATTAGTAATTAGTGATTAGTAATTAGTAATTACTTTTTGTAGAGGGTTTTTGTTATTGCCTGAAGAAGTTTGAGAATTTCGTTGTTGTCTTTTTTAATACTATAATATTGAGGTGGGGTTAAATAGTCGGTTTGGAAGAGAAGGTCGAGCCAATAGCCGGTTTCACCGGCTTCTTTCTGAGCTATGCTGAGCTTCATGCCAAAGTCATTCCGGGTTTGAGCGTATACGCTTTCCGTTATGTTGGCGCCAATGCTGGTTCCGGAACGCAGTATCTGCTTTGAAATGACAAACTCTTTCTTTTCGTTGACCAAATAGCGGTAGAGTTTGACAATTCGGATGGCATACGCTTTGCTCTTTTCCAAAACGACGTTATCGCCCTTCATAATTAGTAATTAGTAATTAGTGATTAGTAATTAGTAATTACTTGGAGTTGCGGGATTTTTGGCCTTTGGCGGTGCCGATTTGGGTTCTTACGCAGCGGAAGCCGATGTAGGAGCGCTGCTCGTTCTGGTATTCCCACATGCGGATGTCGGAACGGATGTCGCTGACAACGTCTTTCCAGGAGCCGCCGCGAACTATTTTGCGTTTCAGCTTGTAGGGATCTTCCTTAGCGGCGTCGTAGCGATATTGCGGGTTGATGTCGGCCTGCAGCTTGCCAACGCTCTCGGTGTAGGCCGTGGAGGTCCATTCGCTGACGTTGCCGGCCATGTCGTAGAGGCCGAAGTCGTTGGCGTTGTAGGTTCCGACTTTTGAGGTTATCAGGTGGCCGTCGCGCATGTAGTTGCCGTCGGCGGGCTTGAAGTTTGCGTAGAAGCAGCCTTTGTCTTCCATAATCGGCAGGTCGCCCTCCCAGGGGAACACGTTGGCGTCTTCGCCGGCGCGTGCGGCATATTCCCATTCCAGTTCGGTGGGGAGGCGGTATGGTTCAACGTAGATTCCGTCTTTGCCCAGCGAGCGGCGCAGGAAGTCGGTGCGCCAGTTTGCGAAGGCGGTTGCCTGCTCCCAGCTTACGCCAACAACGGGGTAGTCGTTGTAGAGGCCGTTGGAGAAGTAGAGTCGGGTGTAGGGTTCGTTGTAGGCGTTGTCGAAGTCGTTGATCCAGGCCGTGGTGTCGGGATAGACGTTGACTATATAGGTGTTCAGGAAGTCATATTCGCCGGTCAGGCCGCGGGTGATGGTTTGGCGGATGATGTTGCCTTCGTCGTCGACGTAGGCGGTATCTTTCGAAATCACGGGCACTTCGGTCGGAACGGGCAGGTCGGTGTTATACTCTCTGCGCGTGGGGTCCAGGCGGTTGCGTCGCTTGGCGGCCTCGGTGTGGTTATAGGTTTCGTAGCGATAGTTGAGCTGCGCGGGGTCGAGCTCTTTGACACCGGTGATGGGGTTGATGCGGTAAACGCTTTCGATTGCGCGCTTTTCGTCTTCGTTGGGGTTTCGCCAGGGAATAGCTTTTGCCCAGTTGATGTAGGGGCCGATGGGGTTGCCCTCTTTGTCTTCCTCAATGCGGAATTCCTCGTTGCCGCCGTAGGCAGGGTCGGCCAGGCGCTCGCGGATGATAGAGTCGCGCACCCAGTTGACGAACTGTTTATACTTGGCGTTGGTGATTTCGGTTTCGTCCATCCAGAACGACTCGACGCTGATGGGCTTTGAGTCGGCCTTGATTCCGCGGAGCGAGTCGGGCTTGCTGACGCCGGAGCGTATGGAACCGCGCTCAACCAGCACCATGCCGTAGGGGACGGGCTCATTCCATGCGCCGACGCCGATTCCGGTCACTTCACCTCCGGAGTTGCCGGATGCAGTGCCGGCGCAGGAGCTGAAGCCGCCAACAATCAGAGCCGCAAGCGTCAGAACGAATACCAGAGAAATTAGCTTTTTCATATTGAATGATTATCTTGTTTTTTCAGTTAGTTTATTTTCTACATTACGCGTATGCTCTTGTGTTTGTTGCGATTCTTTTCGCCGAAATTGAGTTTCAGGGAGTAGCCGAGCCAGACTTCGTGGCTTCCCGAGCTTGCGCGCATGATTGCCGAGGTCGAGTAGTCGTAGCTGTAGCCGAGGCGTATGCCCTTGAATTCTCCTTCGAGCAAAACCGAAACTGCGTCGTTGGTCCGGTAGCCGAGGCCCGCGGTGAGGAACTTTTTCCACCTGACGCGCGCCGTGATGTCGGCCTGAACCCCTTCGAGATCGCTTCGCACCATAACGGAGGGCAACACTTCAAATAACGTATTTTTTATCGGAATATTGCTTGATGCAATAAAATATAGGTTTCTCTTGAACTGAAATTCAAAATATTGTTCGTCGGACGAGCCGGAACCCTGGCTTCCCTCGCGCTGCATTTTGATTTTCGGCGCCATGAGGTGGGTGCACGAAAGGCCAACGGTGAACCACTTGTGGACGTAGCCCAGGCCGATGCCAAGGTCGAAGTGATTACCGGCAACGTCGAAGGTGGGAATCGCTTCGTCGTTGGCGTCGTGGAAGTCGTCTTCGTCGGGGATGTCGACTTCCGAGCCGCGAAACGTCTGCTCCAGATAGCCGAACTGAACGCCGACGGTCATGTAGCCCTTGCCGATTTTCTGGCGGGCGGAGAGCTGGCCGTTGATGCTGAAGGTTTTATAGAGGCCTATCGATTCCTGGAACATGGTTGCGCCGCCGCCCCAGCGCCGGCCGAAAACGGCAAAGGGAATGTCGGCCGCCACCATGAAATCGCGCGGAGCGCCGTCGATGCCCAGCCATTGCAGGCGGCTGCCGGCGCGCAGACGCAGCAGGTCGGTAGCGCCAGCCTCGGCCGGATTCAGAAAGCTCGGCGCCTGAAAATACTGAGTCAGATTCGGCTCTGTCTGGGCGCGCGAAGGCAGCCACGCCGTCAGCGCCACTGCCACCAATAATATATGTTTAAGAATCTTATTCAAAATAGAAGGTCAGAACAAACATTCGCGAAACCGCGCGGTCGATAGAATTCGTGTACTTCATCTGCCCGGGGTCGTCGTCGAGGTCGGGGCGCTTATGTTGCAGAACGTCGCCCAGGCCGAAGCAGAATTTGATTTCCGGAACGAACTTGAAATAGGGGAAATAAGTGTCGAGGCCAAGGCCGATGGTCAGGAAAGTGTCGAATTTTTTCAGATGGAGCAGCTCAGAGCTGCGGCGCTTGCCGACGTCGAACACCGGCATGACGCCGCCAACCAGATAGGGGCGCACATTGCGGTAGCGCAGACTCGAAAACTTCAAATCCACGGGCAGAACCAGCAGCGTAGACTTGATGTTCTGACGCTCCGTGGCGCCGCCGGCGGCATCGCGGAAGTTCACGATTTTATTGCCGAACCAAATGCCCGGGCTAAGGCGCACGTTGAAATAGGTTGACAAGCGGAAGTCTATCAGGCCGTTGACGCAGAATCCGGGCGAGAAACCGGGCTGCTCGGCGAACCACTGCTCGCCGCTGTCGGTAATACCGGCGTTGTTGGTGAACTGCAGGTCCTGCATGTGCATGCCGATAGAGAAGCCTAAGTGCCAGGCTTTCAGGTCGGCATACGGGCGATTGAGCAGCTTGTCGTTAAGCTGCTTGGCTCCGGCGCCCAGGCAAACGAGCGCCGCCGTCAGAAGTGTTGCAATTCTTTTTCTCACTCCTTAACTAACGCACCTCAGCCTAATTTATTG
>CAMWSP010000043.1 GCA_947176935.1 uncultured Porphyromonadaceae bacterium
CGATGAGGGCGAAGAACAGGGCGGTCATCAGGCCGTGGGAGAGCATCTGCATGATAGCGCCGGTCATTGCGGTGGTGTTGAGCATCAGAATGGCGAAGAGCACCAGGCCGCAGTGGCTGACCGAAGAGTAAGCGTTGATGTATTTGAGGTCGGTCTGAACACAAGCGGAGAATGCGCCGTAGACCACCGAGATGCCGGTGAGGATAAGGAAAATCCAGGCGAGCTCGTTGGCCGCGTAGGGCATCAGATAGATGGCAACGCGGAAGCAGCCGTAACCGCCGAGTTTCATCAGCACGCCGGCGTGGAGCATGGAAACCGCGGTGGGTGCGCAGGCATGACCGTCGGGGCTCCAAGTGTGGAAGGGGAACATCGCGCCGAGAACGCCGAAGCCCACAAACGCCATGGGGAAGAGGAACATCTGCCAGGATTCGGAGATATTGCCGTTCTGGGCGATTTCCAGAAGGTTCCAGGAGTGGAGGCCGGCGTTATAGTAGATGCCGATGAGCGAGAGCATCAGGAAGGCCGAGCCGCCCATGAGCATCAGGGTGAGCTTCATGGCGCTGTATTCCTTGCGTCCGGTGCCCCAGATGCCGATGAGCAGATACATGGGGATGAGGGCGACTTCATAGAACATGAACATCGTGAAGAGGTCGATGGAGATGAAGAAGCCGAACACACCGATGCTCAGCAGAATGAGCCAGAGGAAGAACTCTTTGGGCAGGGGGTTGATTTTCCACGATGCGATGGAGCCGGTGAGCAGGATGATGCTCGAGAGCAGCAGCATTGCAATGGAGATGCCGTCGACTCCGACGCTCAGCTGAATGTTGAGCGCGGAATACCACATCCAGTCGCCGCGATAGAGCATGGGAGCATCAGCACCGGCGGCGCGGAGGCCCAGATAGTCGACCAGCAGCCATACGCTCAGGGCCAGCAGGCCGAGAGAGCCGGTCACGGCCACCGTGCGGATTTGCGCCATATTGCGCGAGAGGTAGAGACCCAGCAACATAACAACCGGGATAACTACGAAGTATATCAGAGGATTGGTGAACATAGCTTTTTATGTTTCAGTGTGAATGCCGATTGAAATGAGATTAGAGAACTACGCAAACTGTGGTGATCAGGCCCAGCAGCAGTGCGCCGAACAGGTAAACATAAACGTAGGCCTGAACGGAACCGCTCTGAAGCGGACGGATGGTGATGCTCAGGCGCTGTGCCAGCCATGCCAGGCCGTTCATGGTGCCGTCGATAACGTGGCGGTCGAACCAGGCAATGGGGCGGCAGATGCCGTTGAAAATAATCTTGTGGGTAACGAACAAGTAGAGCTCATCCCAGTAGAAGCGATGGTGGGCGGCGGTCCAGAGGCCACAAGATGCCTTGGCGAACTTTTCGGGCAGGTCGTTCTTTTTGCGATACATGCGGGTTGCCAGAGCAATGCCGGCCAGGGCGATAATGATGGAAGGAGTGGCAACGCCGAGCCAATCGATATGGATGGTGTAGGGTTCGCCATTCCAGGTAACGAAGTGGCCGAAGGGAATGAAGCCTGCAACGCAGCTCACTGCGGCGAGGAACACCAGCGGCAGAGCCATGGGCCAGGGAGCTTCGTGGGGTTTGTGGTGACCGTAGTCGGGTTCGTCCCACCAGAAAATCAGGTAGTAGAGACGGAACATGTAGAAAGCGGTCAGACCGGCAACAAAGCTCATCCAAACGCCCCAAAGGGTGCTGTTCATATAGCAGGCGCTCAGGATTTCATCTTTGGAGAAGAAGCCGGAGAAGGGAGGAATACCTGCAATGGCCAGACAGCCGATCAGGAAGGTGATATGGGTGATGGGCATATACTTGCGCAGGCCGCCCATTGCGGTGTAGTCGTTGGAGTGAACGGCATGAATCAGGGCGCCGGCGCCGAGGAAGAGCAGGGCCTTGAACATTGCGTGGGTGAACAGATGGAACATCGACGCCATGTAGCCCAGACCTTCGTGGAATTCGGGGCGGGCAACGCCGAGCGATACCATCATGAACGCAATCTGCGAAATGGTCGAGAAGGCCAGAACGCGCTTGATGTCAATCTGAGTGCAGGCAACCACTGCGGCATAGAGGGCGGTGATTGCGCCGACAACGGTTATGAACTGCAGCGCTGCTTCCTCCATCAGATAGAGCGGGAAGAGGCGGGCAACCAGATAAACGCCGGCCACAACCATGGTTGCGGCGTGGATGAGGGCCGAAACGGGGGTCGGGCCTTCCATTGCGTCGGGCAGCCAGATGTGGAGCGGGAGCATGGCCGACTTACCCATACCGCCCATGAAGATGAGCACCAGGGCCCAGGTGAGCAGCGAGCAGCCCATGAAGGCTGCGCCCTGGAATTGAGCGAGGACTCCGAAAGCGGAATCGGTCGAAACGGCCCAGCTGGCGCCTTCCTGAATGGAAGTGAAGTCGGTGAAGTTAAAGGTTCCGGTGTAGTAGCTCAGAATCAGAATACCCAGCAGGAAGCCGAGGTCGGCGAAGCGGGTAACGATGAATGCTTTTTTGGAAGCGCTCACTGCCGAGGGGCGGGTGTAGTAGAAGCCGATGAGCAGGTAGGAGGAAGCGCCCACGAGTTCCCAGAAGATATACATCTGGAAAATGTTGGTGGCAACGACCAGGCCGAGCATCGAGAAGCTGAAGAGCTGCAGGAACGCATAGTAGCGCTGGAAGCCCTTTTCGCCTTCCATATATCCGAGCGAATAGAGATGAACGCAGAAGCTGATGGTGGTGATTACCACGAGCAGCAGCGCCGAAATCGGGTCAAGCAGGAAGCCCAGACGGATAACCAGACTCTGAGTGAACGCGAGCCAGTCTTGGTTGAAAACAATGAATTGCAAACGGTCGCCGCCTTCGGTGATGAAGTCGGGCTGACCGCTGAAGAAGTAGGTGCACGCGGTAATGTAGGCCAGCACCATGGTTGTACCCATGGAGAGCACGCCATACCAGCCGGCTGCCTTATGGCTCATTTTCGGGCCTAAGAGGCCGAGCACCAGGAATCCCAGCAGGGGGAGACACAGAATCAAAAGAGGAATGATCGGGTTCATGGTCGGTTAGCCTTTGAGTTTATTAGCGTCGCGCACATCAACTGTTTTATTTGCGCGATAGAGGTTAATGATAATGGCGATGGCCAGAGCGGTTTCGGCGGCTGCGATTGCGATTGCAAACAGGGTGAAGAACATACCTTCCGTCGATTCCGGATAAATGTAGCGGTTGATAACGGTGAAGTTAATGTCGACCGCGTTGAGCATAAGCTCCAGCGAAATGAGCATGGCAATCATGTTCTTGCGGGTCAGAAAACCATAAACGCCGCAGCAGAACATAACCAAGCTCGGGAGCAGGTAATATAGCACGTTGATTTCCATAATCTAACTTATTTTAGGCGATTAGCGTTTGCGGGCCACGGCAACACCGCCGATAATGCAGGCCAGGAGCAGAACCGAAACGGCTTCGAACGGCAGCAGATAGCCGTTGCTCGAAATCATTTCGAGGCCGAGTTTTTTCATTGTGAGGAACTCCATTTCGGGTTTGGCGCCCATCAGCGAGCAGCAGCGGCTGACAAGAGCCCATCCGGAGATGCAGGCAACGGCCAGCGCGGCCAGAATTCCCCAGCCTTTGCGGCGGCTTTCAAGCTTTTCGGAGTTTTTGCCGGGTTGGGAGGTGAGGAGTATGGCAAACACGAATAGGACGACTATGCCGCCGGCATAGACGGCAATTTGCACGGCACCTAAGAATTCATAGTCCATCATGAAATAGATGATGGCGGCACCAAACAGGGTGAACAGCAAGTAGGTAGCTGATCGCAGAATCTTGCGGGTAGTAACCGTCAGGATTGAGCAGATAATGATGGCCAGGGCCACGATGGTATATAATATTTCCATAGCGCTTGGGTTATTTTGCGGTTTCAGTGGGCGCAGCGGCCTGAGAATTGGGCGCAGCGGCTGGAGAAGCGGGCGCAGCGGCCGTCAGGTCAGGTTCGGGCAGATAGTTGAGTTTCTTGACGAGCAGGCTGCGGGTGAACACGGCCTGTTCGAAATCATTGCTGAACTCGATGGCCGATGTAGGACAGTTGGTGACACAGAGTTCGCAGAATGTGCACGAGCCAAGATCATAGAGCCAGTTAACGAGCTGTTTTTTCTTCTTGCCGTCGGGCAGATCAACCATTTTGCTTTCGATGGTGATTGTTCCGTTGGGGCAGGAGCGCTGACACATGCCGCAGCTGATGCACTTATGATGACCTTCGGCATCATATTTGAGGGTCAGCACTGCGCGGAAACGGTCGGCGGCCGGATGGTCAAGGCGGTTGTCGGGATATTGTTCCGTGATCTTCTTGGTCAGGAACTCTTTGCCGGTAACCTGCATTCCCTGAACGAGGGATGAGAGGCCGGAGGCAAAGCCCTTGAAGTAATCTTTTACGCTACCCATAAAGAATGGAGAATATTGATTGGTTTTAGTTTTTGAATTTTTATTTTACCTGTCCGCCGAGAATGTCGAGCAGTTCGGCGGTGATTGACTGTTGTCGGAGTTTGTTGTACTCCAGGCGCAGTTGCTCGAGGAGTTTGGAGGCATTGTCGTTGGCGCTCTGCATGGCCATTACGCGAGCGGCCTGCTCGGAAGCGCGGTTTTCGCAAAAGACCTCCTGAACGGTGGAGAGGAGCATCAGCGGGAGAGCGGTGCGGAAAATGGTTTGCGCATCGGGCTCGAAAATATAAAGGCCGGGGGCCTTGGCCGAGTCTGAGCTGCCGGTTCGCGGCGTAATGGGCATGAGCTGTTCGGCAACCAGATTCTGCTTGCCGGCCGAAATGAAGTGCATGTAGACAACGTCGACCCGGTCGGTTTCGCCGCGTTCGAATGCGGAGCGCACCGAGGCGGTGAAATCTTTGACGGCGTCGCCGTCGGCCTTGGAGTTGACTCCTTCGGGGGCAGGCTGCACCTTGATGCCATTGCCGGCCAGAGCTTGGCAGGCACGCTGCAGTTTCTGACCAACGGGAACAACCGTAATCTCAACCTCGGCGCCATAGAGCGAGCGCATGTTATTGAGGTGTTGAAGCAGCTGCTTGAAGATATTGACGTTGTAGGCACCGCAAAGACCGTCGTCGCTACCCCAGGCGAGCACAGTTGCGTGCTTGACTGGACGCTCGGCGGTAAGGGGTGAAGAGAACTCCGCGTCAGCACCGAGAAGATTGCCGATAATGCTCTCGAGCTGGGTGCGGAAGGGGAGCAAGCGCTTGATTTCGCGCGTGGCCTTACTCATTTTGGCCGACGAAATCATCTTCATCGCCCCGGTGATTTTTTCGGAGGATGAAACTGAGCCTATTCGCCCTTTGAGGTCGCGGAGTGTTGCCATTTCTTAGTTAGTTCTTATATTGTGCGGCGGTTTCGAGTGCCACTTTAGTCAGGGTTTCGGTAACTTCGTCGGTGAGCTGACCAGCCTTGATGGCGTCGAGCACATCGGCCTGATGCGAGGCGCGCAGGGTGGTGAGCAGGCGCTGCTGGAATTCGGCGACCTTATCCATCGGAACGTTTTCGAGCAGGCCTTTGGTGCCGCAGAAAATAACGGCTACCTGTTCTTCAACGGGCCAGGGCTGATATTGCGGCTGAATGAGCAGGCGCTCGTTCTTGCGGCCTTTGTCGATAACACGGGCGGTCACGGCGTCCATATCGCCACCAAACTTGGTGAACGATTCCAGCTCGCGGAACTGAGCCTGGTCGATTTTCAGGGTGCCGGCAACTTTTTTCATCGACTTAATCTGGGCGTTACCGCCTACGCGGCTAACCGAGATACCAACGTTGATTGCCGGACGGATGCCTCGGTTGAACAACGCGGTTTCCAGGAAAATCTGGCCGTCGGTGATGGAGATTACGTTAGTGGGGATGTAGGCCGAAACGTCGCCGGCCTGCGTTTCGATGATGGGCAGAGCCGTGAGCGAGCCGCCACCCTTAACGAGCGGTTTGAGGGGTTCGGGCAGGTCGTTCATCTTAGCGGCCACTTCCTGCGAGTCAATAATGCGGGCTGCACGTTCGAGCAGACGCGAGTGGAGATAGAAAATATCGCCGGGATATGCCTCGCGACCGGAGGGGCGCTTCAGAATCAACGAGATTTCGCGATAGCTGACAGCCTGCTTCGATAGGTCATCGTAGACGATGAGGGCGTCGCGGCCGGTGTCGCGGAAGTATTCGCCGATAGCAACGCCGGCAAAGGGCGAATAGTAGCGCATGGCGGCGGAATCGGAGGCCGAAGCGGCAACCACCACAGTATAGTCCATGGCGCCGTTTTTGCGCAGGGTCTCAACGGTGGCGGCTATGCTCGAGGCTTTCTGGCCGATAGCAACGTAAATGCAATAAACGGGTTTGCCGGCCTTGAAGTTATCGCGCTGATTGATGATGGTGTCGATGGCTATGGCGGTTTTGCCAATCTGGCGGTCGCCGATAATCAGCTCGCGCTGGCCGCGGCCAATGGGCACCATAGAGTCAACGGCCTTGATACCGGTTTGGAGCGGGGTTTTTACGGGCTGGCGGTAGATAACGCCGGGCGCCTTGCGCTCCAGGGGGAGGTGGATGCGCTCGCCCTGAATGTCGCCGCGGCCGTCGACGGGTTCGCCAAGAACGTTGATAACGCGTCCAAGGAGTCCTTCACCAACGGGGATTGAAGCGATTTCGCCGGTACGGCGCACCTTCATACCTTCGGTAACGCGGTCAACGTTGTTGAGCAGAATCACGCCAACGTTGCTTTCTTCCAGGTTCAGGGCCACGCCCTTGACGCCGTTTTCGAATTCAACGAGTTCGTTGGCGCAGACGTTGTCGAGGCCATAAACGTGGGCCACGCCGTCGCCGACTTCCAGAACGGAGCCGGTTTCCTCGAATTCAACCTTGCGGTTGATTGATTCGAGTTGCTGCTTGAGGATTTGAGAAACTTCGCTTGGATTAGTCATTTGTTCAATGGCTTAAGAGTTTTAATCGGAGTTGTTTGAGGTTGCTGGCAACTGAGGCGTCGAGCAGTTCGTTGTCGATAGCGATGGTGAATCCGCCAATCAGGTCGGGATTCACTGTTTCGGAGAACTCGGCGGTAGAATTTGCCGGCAGATGTTTTTTTACCAGGTTCTGTATGCGCTGGCGCTCGGGAGCTTCGAGGGGAGCGGCCGACGTTATGTCAACGCGGAAAATATGGTGCTCGTCGCGATAGATTCCAACATAGGCCAGAGCGACCTGACGCAGCTGGTCGAGGCGGCGGTTGCGAGCCAGCAGCTTCACGGTGTCGGCCACCAGAGCGTCGCCACCGGTTGCGGATGCCACAAGGGCTTCCTTATCGGCCACCTCCACGTGGGGGTTGGCAATGGCTTTCTGCAGGTCCGGTTCGCCGGCAAACGCAGCCAGGAGGGCCTGCATGGCGCCGTAGACCTGAGCATCGCAGCCTTTCTCGGCGGCGAGCAGGTAGAGCGCTTTAGCGTAGCGGCGAGGTATGAGTCCCTGGTCCATCAGTTGGTTTTTTCGATATTGTCGAGTAGGTTATCAACGAGCTTGGCCTGAGCCTTGGGGTCGGCGAGGGTCTGACCCACTACCTGCTGCGCAATGGTCAGGGCCGCAGCGCTGACCTCATCGCGGAAAGTTTGCTGCGCTTCCTTGCGGGCCTGTTCGATGGCCACCTTTGCGGCGTCCATTTCCTTTTTGGCTTCGCGGGAAGCTTCGGCGCGTGCTTCCTCGATAATCTGCGATTTCATATGGTCGGCTTCGCGGAGAATCTCGGCCTGGCGGGTGCGGGCTTCGGCTTCAAACTTTTCGGCCTGCAGCTTGGCATTGTCGAGCTGCTCCTTGGCTTCACGGGCATACAGCACTCCCTGGTCAATGAGTTCGGCACGACTATCGACACCTTTCATAATCGCGGGCCACGCGAACTTCCACAAGAGCAGGAAGAGCACGGCAAAGGCCACGAACATCCAGAATATCAGGCCGAGGTCAGGAGTGAAGAGTTCCATTTAGGTCGATGCGGGGGGAGATGGCTTATTAAAGGAAGAGGCAAAGCAGACAAACGATAACGGCGAACAGAGCAACACCTTCGATAAGAGCGGCGATAACGATCATGTTCGAGCGGATGTCGTTGGCGGCTTCAGGCTGGCGTGCGATAGCTTCCATGGCAGAGGAACCGATTTTGCCGATACCGATACCGGCACCGATAGCTGCGATGGCTGCGCCAAAGCCGGCGCCGAGATACTGAATTGCAATTTCGAGAATAAGAGCTAACATAATGATATGGTTTTATTTGGTTTATATTTTATTCTAAGTTGACTGCGGGTTGCGGAGCGGGAGTATGGTGCTGTTCGTCGTGGCCCCGCTCCTGAGCCATGGCGATGAAGGTAGTGCTGAGCATGGTGAACACAAATGCCTGGATGAAGCTTACCAGAACGTCGAGCAGCAACATGAAGAGGCTGAATGCAAAGCTCACTCCGGTAGCAAGGCCGGTCACAGCGGCGGAGCCGAAGTCTGCCATGATGAAGATTATCAGCGTCAGCACAATGACTATCATGTGGCCGCCCATCATGTTGGCGAACAGACGCACGGTCAGCGATGCGGGTTTGGTCAGCGCGCCAAACAGTTCGATGACCTGCATGATAGGTATGGGGAACTTCAGGAACATAGGCACGTCGGGCCAGAAGATTTCCTTCCAGTAATGCTTGCGTGCAAAGAGATTGGTGCAGAAGAAGGTTATCAGCGAGAGGACCAGAGTTACGGCGATATTGCCGGTGAGGTTGGCACCGCCGGGGAAAATCACCATCAGGCCCAGCAGGTTCATGATGAAGATAAACATGAACACAGTGAGCAGATAGGGGGCGAAGCGGCGCGAATCCTGCTTGAGCGTGGGTTTGATAACGCCTTTGTAGATGAACTCCATGAGCTGCTCGATTGCGCCGACAAAGCCGCGCGGAGCTTTGAAGCCGTGCTTTTTGTGCCAGCGGGCAACGGGCATGCAAACGGCCAGGGTTACGAGCACCGCAATCCAGAGGGCGCAAACGTTTTTGGTGATGGAGATGTCGAATTTGGGCTTCACTTCCGAGCCGTCGGGGAGAATCTGCACCACTTTGCCCTTGTTGTCGCCTTGGGCGGGTACAGTCCAGGAGTAGCCGTCTTGGTCATAGACAGCGTGGTGGTCAACATGGGCCGAGCTGAAGCAGTGGAACGAGCCATCGGCAGCCCAGACCATGACGGGGAGCGGAATGCGATGGTGATGGTCGAAGGGCACTTCCCAGCCATAGCCGTCGCCCAGATGGTCGAAAATAATCTCCTTGGGGTCGAACGCACGCTCGGGCTTGCCTTCGGCGCGAGCCGCGGCAACGCCGAGAGTCATGGCGCAGACCAAACAGAGAATAAGAGCCTTGAGTTGCTTCATAAACGGCCGGGAGTTAGTAGATACAGACAGACACTACGTCGTTCAACACGTCGACCAGGCCGCCGTCGGTGGCGACGCTATGGTCCTCACCATTGCTCGAATAAACGATTTGGCCTTTTACGAGGGTCGAAATCAGCGCGGCATGACGGGGCAGAACGGTAAACGAGCCGAGCGCTCCGGGGAGCGTTACGGAGTCGACCGGTCCTTCGAAAACCACACTGACGGGTGAGATTAGGCGCAGAGTCATTGCAGGGATTACAGATAAATTGATTATTTGACTTCGGCGAGGAGTTTTTTACCTTTGGCGATGGCTTCGTCGATCGTTCCGACGTTGAGGAACGCCTGTTCGGGATACTGGTCCATTTCGCCGGAAAGAATCATCTTGAAGCCGCGGATGGTTTCGTTGAGCGGAACGGTTACGCCGGGCAGGCCGGTGAACTGTTCGGCAACATCGAACGGCTGCGAGAGGAAACGCTGGGCGCGACGGGCGCGGGCAACAACGAGTTTGTCGTCGTCGGAGAGTTCGTCGACACCGAGAATGGCGATGATGTCCTGGAGTTCGTTATACTTTTGCAGGAGCTGCTTAACGGCCTGAGCGGTGTTATAGTGTTCTTCGCCGATGATGTTCGGGTCGAGGATTCGCGAGGTGGATTCGAGGGGGTCAACCGCGGGATAGATGCCGAGCTCGGCGATTTTACGCGAAAGCACGGTGGTTGCATCGAGGAAGTTGAAGGTGGTTGCAGGTGCCGGGTCGGTCAAGTCGTCGGCCGGAACGTAGATTGCCTGCACCGAGGTGATGGAGCCGTTTTTGGTGGAGGTGATGCGTTCCTGCAGCGAGCCCATTTCCGATGCCAGAGTGGGCTGATAGCCTACAGCGGAGGGCATGCGGCCGAGCAGCGCGGAAACTTCGGAACCGGCCTGGGTGAAACGGAAAATATTGTCGATAAAGAGCAGAACGTCCTTACCGCCGCCATCCTGGTCGCGGAACTGTTCGGCCACGGTCAGACCGGTGAGCGCCACGCGCAGGCGAGCGCCCGGGGGCTCGTTCATCTGGCCGAACACCAGCGAGGCCTGACTGTCCTTGACCTTGTCCATATCGACAGCGGAGAGGTCCCACTGACCGGCTTCCATGCCTTTTTCAAAGGCTTCGCCATATTTGATAACGCCCGACTCAATCATTTCGCGCAGCAGGTCGTTGCCCTCGCGGGTGCGTTCACCAACGCCGGTGAACACCGAGAAGCCGTTGTGACCCTTGGCGATTTTGTTGATGAGTTCCATAATGAGCACGGTCTTGCCCACACCTGCGCCGCCGAAGAGGCCGATTTTGCCGCCTTTGGAGTAAGGTTCGAGCAGGTCGATAACCTTGATGCCGGTCTGGAGGATTTCGGTTGATATGGTCAGGTCCTCAAACTTGGGGGCAGGCTGGTGGATTGCGCGCAGGTCGGTGCGCTGCAGCTGCGGAAGGTTATCGATGGTCTGGCCGATAACGTTCATGAGTCGACCCTTGACCTGATTACCGGTGGGAACGGAAATCGGGTGGCCGAGGTTTTCAACCTTGACGCCGCGCTGAAGGCCGTCGGTGCTCTCCATTGCAACGCAGCGCACGGTTTCTTCGCCGATATGCTGTTCAACTTCGAGAATGAGTTCCGAGCCGTCGGGGCGCGTTATTTTGAGGGCGCTGTAGATTGGGGGCAGCTGCGAGGCGTTGCCGCTGAAGGCCACATCGACCACGGGGCCGATTACCTGCGCTACCTTGCCGAATTGTTCGCTCATTTTGGGGAATGGGTGAGTTGGAGTTTAACGGGAATTAGAAGTGAAAGCCGGTTGCGATGATGATAACCATCAGCACGAGGTTAACCAAGCTCAGGGGCATGAGATATTTCCACTCGAAGGAGAGCAGCTGGTCGATTCGCAGGCGGGGGAAAGTCCACTTGAACCAAATCATCACGAAGGTGATGACAACGGCCTTGACCAGGAACCAGAGGAAGGAGGGAATATAGTCCATAACGGCGTTGAAGCCATCCCAGCCGGGGATGTGGAGGGGCATCCAGCCGCCGAAGAAGAGCAGCGCGGCAACACCGCCGATGATAAACAGGTTGAGATATTCGGCGAGGTAGAAGAAGCCGAAGTGCATGCCGGAGTATTCGGTGTGGTAACCGGCGGTGAGCTCGCTTTCGGCTTCGGGAAGGTCAAAGGGGCCACGGTTGGTTTCGGCGGTGCCAGCCACGATATAGACGAGGAAGGCGATGATTGCCGGAATGTGGCCTTTGAAGATGAACCAGCCGTTGGCCTGTTCGGCAACGATTTCACTGACGCTCATGGTGCCGGCGAGGCAAACCATGGTTACGACGCAGAGGCTGATTGAGATTTCATAGCTGACCATCTGGGCACCGGAACGGAGAGCGCCGATGAGGGTGAACTTATTGTTCGACGACCAACCGGCGAGCAGAATGCCGAGCACACCGATGGAGCTGGTTGCCAGCAGGAAGAAGATGCCGATGTTGAAGTCGATAACCTGCAGGCCATTGCCCCAGGGGAGAACGGCGAAGGCGAGCATGGAGGCGAGAATCACCAGGAACGGGGCGAGGCCGAAGAGGAACTTATCGGCATGGTTCAGGGTGATGAGCTCCTTGATGAGCATTTTGAACATGTCGGCAAACGACTGCAACAGGCCGAGGGGGCCTACGCGGTTGGGGCCGAGGCGGCACTGGAAGAAGGCGCACACCTTACGTTCGAAATAGATGTAGAACAGAGCCAGCAGCGCGTAAAGCAGCAGCAGCCCCAGGCCGATGAGCACACATTCAACCGTTACGGTCAGCCAGGGGGCCAAACCGCAGGTGACGCTCAGAAAATTATCGATCCAGCCGGTTATAAAGGATAAGTCTTGCATAAACGAATGATGGAGATGGTGTGATGATGAATGGAGTCAGAGAGGCTTTATCTGTCAATGTCGGGAACGATATAGTCGAGCGAGCCGCCGATAGTGATAAGGTCGGCAATCTTATTGCCGGACACCAGATGGTCAACAACCGCAGCCAGAGGCAGGCAGGGCGAGTTGAACTTGAGGCGATAGGGCTGTGCGGCACCGGTGCTTTCGATGTAGCAACCGAAAGCGCCCTTGCCGGTTTCGACTTCCTGGAACCAGTGGCCTTCGGGGAGCTTGATGATTTTGGGCACCTTGGCGCAGATGTCGCCTTCGGGAATCTTGTCGATAAGCTGGGCAATGATTTTGCAGCTTTCTTCCATTTCGGTGATGCGCGCCTTGAAGCGGTCCATCGAGTCGCCGCCGGTGCGGGTTACTACGGTGAAGTCGAGTTCGCTGTAGATGCCATAGGGGCGTGCGCGGCGGACGTCGTAGTTCCAGCCTGCCGAGCGGGCGGTGGGGCCGGTGATGTTATAGCTGATGGCGTCTTCCTTGCTGAGGGCGCCGACGCCTTCCATGCGGTTGCGGGCGATGATGTTGCCGGTGAAGACCTTGTTGTATTCCTTGATGGCCTTGGGCATAACATCGAGAAGGGCCTTGACATCGCTAACGAAGTCGGTGTGGAGGTCGGCCATAACGCCGCCGATAGTGTTATAGTTGAAGGTCATGCGCGCGCCGGTGGTTTTTTCGAAGATGTCGAGAATGCGTTCGCGTTCGCGCAGGGGATAGAAGAGCATCGTGGTGGCACCGAGGTCCATGCAGAAAGTGCCCATGGCCAGCAGGTGGGAGTTGATGCGGTTCAGCTCGTCCATAATCACGCGGATAACCTGGGCGCGGCGGGGAATTTCGAGACCCATGGCCTTTTCGATGCAGAGGCAGAGGCCGTGGCGGTTGATCATGGCCGACAGGTAGTCGAGGCGGTCGGTATAGTGAAGCGTCTGGGGATAGCCCTGGGCTTCGCAGAGTTTTTCGATACCGCGGTGGATATAGCCGAGATAGAGGTCAATTTTGGTTATGGTTTCGCCATCGACAGCGGTGCGGAGGCGCAGAACGCCGTGGGTTGCGGGGTGCTGGGGGCCGATGTTGACCACGAACTGCTCGGGCGAGAAGATTACGCGCTGTTTTTCAACGATTTTGCCGGAGGGGTCTTCTTCGTAGTAAACGGTGGTGTCCTCGACTTCTTCGTGGTCGAGGCGAACGGGATTCACGTCGGGGTCGGCGTTGTAGTCCTTGCGGAAGGGGAAGCCCACCCAGTCGTTGCGCAGGAAGAGGCGGCGCATGTCGGGGTTGCCGATGAACTTGATGCCGTAGAAGTCATAGACTTCGCGTTCGTAGACACCGGCAATGGCATAGAGGTCGCTGATGGAGTGGAGGAATGGATTTTCGCGGCCGTCGGCAACGACTTTGACGCGAATCATGTCGTAGGTCGTGGAGTTTACGATATAGTAAACAACGCCGAGCTGCTCGCCCCAGTCCATGCCGATGAGGGCGCGGAGGTTGTCGTAGCCGAAGTCGTTGCGAAGGGATGTTGCAAGGTCATGCCACACCTTGTCGGGCACGTTGAGCTCAAGGGTTTCGCCCTGAGCCACTTCCACTTCGGGGAACTTCCGGGCCACGGTTTCCTGTAAGTTTGCCATACTCTAAAGTATCTGAATTTTGTGTGTAAGCTAATGGATGGATTAGTCGGTCACCTTGTCGAGGGGGGGGTTTTTGAGGAATTCCCTTTGGTTTTCCTTGCGGTTCACGCCGCCGAAGAAGCTTTCGACTTTCATTTTGCGGCTAAGCTGCATGAT
>CAMWSP010000044.1 GCA_947176935.1 uncultured Porphyromonadaceae bacterium
CTGCTGATGATGCAGTTCCCGGAAGCCGGCATGGTAACTACCTATTCGGCCAACACCCCGGTGACCGACTCCGCAGCCGCCGGCACCGCACTGGCAACCGGCTCCAAAACGCGCAATAACATGCTCGGCATGAATGCCGACTCCGTGGCTGTTCGCTCAGTGGCCGACGACCTTGCCGCCGCCGGCTATGGCATAGGCCTCGTTACCAACGTATGCCCCGACGATGCCACCCCCGGCGCATTCTACGCCCACGTTCCGGCGCGCACGCAGTGGTACGACATTGCCTTGCAGTTCGCCGACTCCCCCGTCAGCTTCCTGGCCGGCTCCAAACTGCGCGGCGCAATGGTTAAAGGCAAATACACAGGCCTCTACGAAAAACTGGCCGACAAGGGGGTAACCCTTGTTCGCGGCGTTGAAAACCTGCCCGCCGAACATCCGTCGAAACTGCTGCTGCTCAACACCGACACAGTTCAGCAAAACATGGGCTACACCATCGACAACCCCAAAGGCAATAATCTCGGCCAATTCACCGACGCCGCAATCAACTACCTCACCGCCACCTCGCCCGAACGCTTCTTCCTGATGGTTGAGGGCGGCAACATTGACTGGGCCGGCCACGACAACGACGGTCCCACCATTGTTCGCGAAGTGTTGGCCTACGACGATGTGCTCCGCAAAGCCTACGACTTCTACCTCGCCCATCCCGACGAAACGCTCATCATCGTTACCGCCGACCACGAAACCGGCGGCATGACCGTCGGCCAGCGCTCCACCGGCTATAATCAGTTCCCTCATGTCGTTGACCGCCAGCATATATCGAAAGCACGTTTCTGCGACTACTGCTGGGATATTCTGAAATCCAAACAGCCCATAACCTGGGAAGAGATGCAGCAGAAACTCACCGACGACCTCGGATTCTTCGACACCACAAAGCTTTCCGACAAACAGCAGAAGCGCCTCAAAGACGCCTTTGACCGCACCTTCGTTACCCTTGACGGCGAGGCCTATAAGAACCTCTATGCCAGCTACCCGGAATTCGCCTTGGTGGTATTCGACATCCAGAACGATATTGCCGGCTATGGCTTCACCTCGCCCAAACACACCGGCAACCCGGTTCCGCTGTTTGCCATCGGTGCAGGTGCCGAAAAATTCAGCGGCACTCTCGACAACACCGACATTCCCCGCCTGATCCGCCAACTCACACGCTAATTTTTAAGGTCATTAAGGACTTTAAGCTTGGTATTCTATGGAAATTGATGTGGTTTATGAGGATAACCACCTGATAGTGGTCAATAAGCGGCCGGGCGAAATAGTGCAAGGCGATAAGTCGGGCGACGAACCGCTGCTGGAACGCGTGCGCCAATATATCAAGGAGACTTATGCCAAGCCGGGCAACGTTTTCTGCGGGCTGGTTCACCGGCTGGACCGCCCGGTAGGCGGTCTGGTGGTGTTTGCCAAAACGTCGAAAGGGCTGTCGCGCATGTGCGAACTGTTCCGCAACGGCGGGGTGAAAAAGACCTACTGGGCCATTACCCGTAATGATCCGCCCGCGCCCGAAGGCCGTCTGGTCAACTGGATAACCACAGTTGAGCGGACCAACAAGAGCACCGCCCACTCGGCTCCCCGCCCGGGCGCCAAGGAGGCGCGCCTTTCATATAAGCTCATAGGCCGCTCGGAACGCTACAATCTGCTGGAGGTGACACTCGAAACCGGCCGCAAGCATCAGATTCGCGTGCAGCTGTCGGCTATGGGCTGCCCGGTGCGCGGCGACCTGAAGTATGGCGACAAGCGTTCCAACCCCGACGGCAGCATATCGCTGATGGCCCGCCACATAGAATTCATTCATCCAGTTTCCGGCAAGCCGGTATCGCTGACCGCCCCGGTGCCCAAAGGCGACGCGCTCTGGCAGGCCTTTAATCCCGAATCGAAATGAAGATAGTTTTTCTAGGAACCCCGGAATTCGCAGTTGAAAGTCTCGACGCTATAATCAACGCCGGCCATGAGGTGGCCGCAGTAGTGACCGCAACCGACAAGCCCGCCGGCCGCGGCCATAAACTCCTGCCGTCGGCAGTTAAAACCTACGCCCTTGAAAAAGGCATTGAAGTGCTTCAGCCGGCCAAACTGCGCGACCCGGAATTTCTTAACCGTCTGCGCGAAATCAATGCCGACATCTTCGTGGTGATAGCTTTCCGTATGCTCCCGGAAGAGGTCTGGGCAATGCCGCGTCTGGGCACCTTCAACCTCCACGCATCGCTGCTGCCGCGCTATCGCGGCGCCGCGCCGATTAACCGCGCCGTTATGGCCGGCGAGAGCAAAACCGGAGTCACCACCTTCCTTCTGCAACACGACATCGACACGGGCGACATTCTCCGCCAAGAGGAAATCGCCATCGACCCGGAAGAGAACGTCGGCTCTGTCCATGACCGACTCATGCACCTGGGCGCCCGCGTAACGGTTGAGACCCTGGCTGAAATCGAAGCGGGAACAGCACGTCCCGTCAAGCAGGTCGACGCTGAAGCTACGGCCGCCCCAAAAATCTTCAAAGAGGACTGCAAAATCGACCCTAACTTCACTGCCGAGCAGGCGCGTAACCATATCCGCGGCCTGTCGCCCTACCCCGGCGCCTGGACCGATGCGCTGCTCGACGGCCGCGTAATCAAGGTTTTCAGCGCCCGCCATGCAGCCGAACGCCAACCCGGCCACCTCTACATGGATTTTGCCGACGGCGCCCTCGAACTCATTGAAATCCAGCCCGAAGGCAAGAAGCGGATGCTTGCCACAGACTTTCTGCGAGGTCTGAGATAATTAAAAATTGTTAAAGCCGCAGGTTTGGCACAATCTTTGCTATTCCATTAGGAGTTATAATTAAAAAACGCACAAAACCCTAATATATGGAAATAAGACTAACCGACGAACTCAACAACATACTCCGCGAATCGCTCAATGTGGCAATTCACTGCCGCAGCTCGCGAATCACGCCTGAGCACATGCTCGCCGCCATGATTGCTGCCCCCGACGGCTCCTGCGCCAACGCGCTCGACAGCGTTGCCGGCACCACCGGCTTCGCCATGGACTATCTGGGCAAGCTGATGGCCGACATCAACTATTCCAACGACGTTGAAGGCAACGTTTCGCCCGTTGCCCTGCCGCTGACCGAGCGCCTGGTCAAGCTTTCGGCGCTCGAGGCCCGCATGCTCCGCTCGCAGGTAATCGAGCCGATTCACCTGCTGCTGGCCATGTTCCATAATTCCGAAATCGGAATCATGGCCTTCATGACCCCGCTCCACCACGCCGGCATCACCTATGAATCGCTCTTCAACCTCGTTTCAAGCCAGTCGCCCCAAATGGGCTCCGGCTTTACCGACGATGACGACGACACTGACGAAATGCCCTCGTCGGGCGAGGCACACGCCGACTCCGCCCAGCCGGCATCAGGCAGCAAGAAAGGCCACGACACCCCGATGCTCGACAAGTTCGGCATCGACATGACCCGCGCCGCAGCCGAAGGCCGTCTTGACCCCGTTATTGGCCGCGAAACCGAAATCGAACGCGTGGCTCAGATTCTGTCGCGCCGCAAAAAGAACAACCCCGTTCTCATCGGCGAACCGGGCGTTGGCAAATCGGCCATCGTTGAAGGCCTGGCACTTCGTATTGTGAACCGCAACGTGTCGCGCGTGTTATTCGACAAGCGCGTGATTGCCCTCGACATGGCATCGCTCGTTGCCGGCACCAAATATCGCGGCCAATTCGAAGAACGCGTCAAAGCCATTCTGACCGAACTCGCCAAGAACCGCGACATCATATTGTTTATCGACGAACTCCACACGATTGTCGGCGCAGGCAATGCCGCCGGCAACATGGATGCCGCCAACATGCTGAAACCCGCCCTTGCACGCGGCGAAATCCAGTGCATCGGCGCAACCACCCTCGACGAATACCGCACCTCGATTGAAAAAGACGGTGCGCTCGAACGCCGCTTCCAGAAGGTTATGGTAGAACCGACCACTCCCGAACAGACGCGCGCCATTCTCGACAACATCAAGGCCCAGTATGAGGAACACCATAATGTTTCCTACACTCCCGAGGCCCTCGACGCCTGCGTGAAACTCACCGAGCGCTATATCTCCGACCGCACCTTCCCCGACAAGGCTATCGACGCCATGGACGAAGCCGGCTCGCGAGTACACATCGGCAACATTGCCGTGCCGCCCGAAATCGAAGCTCTCGAAGAGCAGGTGCGTCAGGCCGAAGAACTCAAGCTGGCCGCAGTGAAGGCTCAGGACTATGAACAGGCCGCATCGCACCGCGACGCCGGAGTGCGCCTGCGCAAAGAACTCGACGACGCCAAATCGGCCTGGGAAAAGGAAATGAGCGAACACCGCACCCCGGTCGACGCCGAAAAGGTTGCCGAAGTGGTTGCCATGATGACCGGAGTGCCCGTTCAGCGCATAGCGCAGGCCGAAGGCATGCGCCTGGTTGAAATGGCCCCGCAGCTCAAAAACGCGATTATCGGTCAGGACGGCGCCATCGACAAGGTTGTCAAAGCCATTCAGCGCAACCGAGTGGGCCTCAAGGACCCCAACAAGCCTATCGGCACGTTCCTGTTCCTCGGCCCCACCGGTGTCGGCAAGACCCATCTGGCCAAGAAACTGAGCGAATATCTGTTTGACTCGGCCGACTCGCTGATTCGCATCGACATGAGCGAATACATGGAAAAATTCACCGTTTCGCGTCTGGTCGGAGCGCCTCCGGGCTATGTTGGCTACGAAGAAGGCGGCCAGCTGACCGAAAAGGTTCGCCGTCATCCCTACTCGGTAGTTCTGCTCGATGAAATCGAAAAGGCCCACCCCGACGTGTTCAACCTGCTGCTGCAGGTAATGGACGAAGGCCGCCTTACCGACTCGCTCGGTCGCCGCGTGGACTTCAAGAACACCATAATCATCATGACCTCGAACATCGGCACCCGCCAGCTCAAGGACTTCGGCTCGGGCGTGGGCTTCAACACCCGCGAAACCGACCGCGAGTTTAACCACGGCGTGCTCACCAAAGCGCTCAACAAGGCCTTTGCCCCCGAGTTCCTGAACCGTATCGACGACATAATCATGTTTGACCAGCTCTCGAAAGAGGCTATCTTCAAGATTATCGACGTTGAGCTCAAAGGCTTCTACAAACGCAGCGAAGAGCTCGGCATCAACCTCGAAATCACCGAGGCCGCCAAGAACTTCATTGCCGAGAAGGGCTATGACCAGCAGTATGGTGCCCGTCCGCTCAAGCGCGCGATTCAGAAATATCTCGAAGACCCGCTGGCAGAACTCATTCTGACCGGTAAGGCCATTGAAGGCAAAACCATCACCGTTGACTATGCCGACGGCGCCGAAACAGTGACCGTAACTACCAACTAAACTGAAAGTTTGGAAAGTTCGCAAAAAATCCGTAACTTTGCGCAATTATTCGTAGACTAATTGTTTCCAAATGATCAGACAGGTTTTAGAACACGTTATCAGCGAAGGTCTGGGCGACCTTTGGGCGGTGCTCACGCCCGATGAGAAACGCCTGGTCACTGATAACTTCGTTCTGCATCACTACAAGAAAAACGAAGTCATTTATGCCGAGGGCGACACCCCGGTCAACCTGTGGTGTCTGCTCAAAGGCAAAGTGAAAAAGTGGAAAGACGGAATCGGCGGTCGCTCGCAGATTATCCGCCTTATCCGTCCTGTTCAGTATTTCGGCTACCGCGCCTACTTTGCCGATGAACCCTACGTTAGCTCCGCCTCGGCTTTCGAGCAGAGCACCGTGGGCACCCTGCCTCTGAGCGTGGTGCAGACTCTCATAGAGCAGAACAACCGCGTTGCCTGGTTCTTTATCAAGGAGCTGGCCCACAACCTGGGCAACTCCGACACTAAGATAGTGAACCTGACGCAGAAGCACATCCGCGGTCGTCTGGCCGAAGCCCTGATTGTTCTGATTGAGAACTACGGCTACGAAGACGATGATTCGACGCTGCGCATATACCTGTCGCGCGAGGACCTGGCCAACCTTTCGAACATGACAACGGCCAACGCCATACGCACCCTGTCGGCCTTCGCCACCGAGCGCCTGATAACGGTTGACGGCCGCCGCATCAGAATCCTCAACGAACCTCAACTCCATAAAATTTCAAAATTCGGATGACAGCAATCGGTACCCCGTTCACACCTTCGGGCAAAAAGGTGTTGCTCCTCGGCAGCGGCGAGCTCGGCAAGGAAGTGGCTATTGAGCTTCAGCGCTATGGCGTTGAAGTTATTGCGTGCGATAAATATGCCGACGCCCCGGCCATGCAGGTTGCCAACCGCAGCTACGTTTTCAACATGCTCGACGGCGCCGAACTGCGCCGCATCGTAGAGCTGGAGCGCCCCGACCATATCATCCCCGAAGTCGAGGCGATTGCCACCCCGACACTCGTTGAACTGGAAAAAGAGGGCTTCAACGTAACTCCGACCGCCAACGCCACGCTGCTCACCATGAACCGCGAGGGCATCCGCCGCCTGGCAGCCGAGCAGCTCGGACTGCCCACTTCGCCCTATCGCTTCGCATCGTCGAAAGAGGAATTCCTGCAGGCGGTTGAGGCAATCGGCCTGCCCTGCGTGGTGAAGCCGGTTATGAGCTCCAGCGGCCACGGCCAGAGCACCATCAAGACTCCCGACCAAATCGAGGCCGCATGGACCGAAGCCCGCGAAGGCGCGCGCGCCGACGCCGGCCGCGTTATAGTTGAAGGCTTCGTTAACTTCGACTACGAAATTACACTGCTGACCGTCCGCTCCATTTCCGGCACCGCGTTCTGCGAACCGGTTGGCCACGTTCAGGTCAACGGCGACTACCGCTACTCATGGCAGCCGCAGCCAATGTCGCCTCTGGCGCTGGAGCGTGCGCGCGAAATCGCCGCGAAAGTAACCGAAGCCCTGGGCGGCTACGGATTGTTTGGCGTAGAGCTGTTCGTCAAGGGCGACGAAGTGATCTTCTCCGAGGTTTCGCCCCGTCCGCACGACACCGGCATGGTAACCATGATTTCGCAAGACCTCAGCGAATTCGCCCTCCACACCCGCGCCGTTCTCGGTCTGCCCATACCGGCAATTCGGTTCTACGGCCCCTCGGCCAGCGCCGCAGTGGTGGTTGAAGGCAACAGCCGCGAAATCATTCTCGGCAACCTCGACCGCGTGCTCGAGCAGCCCGGAACCCAGATGCGCATATTCGGCAAGCCCGAAGTTTCCGGCCACCGCCGCATGGCGGTTATACTCGCAACCAGCGAATCCGTTATGGCTGCCCGCGAAAAGGCCGAACAGGCCCTGGGCGAGCTGTCGGTTACGCTGCGCTGAGCGAACTCTCATATCCGTCAAAACGTTTTAGGTGTATGAAATATCGTACACCTTTTTCTATTTTTCTGGCGGCGCTGGTGATTCTGCTTATCTCGAGCCGCGACAGCTACGCATCGAAACTGCACAACTATCCCGCCAGGCCGCCACAATCAATCGAGCACGCGCTGGGCACACTGAATCTCGACGAGTTCGGTTCGCGCAACGTGAGCGTTACGTTCTGGAACAGCGACGACGCCGCATCGCGCCTTGAAAACATAAAGGAAACAGCCCGCGCCAAAGCGGACCCGAATCTGACTCACATAGGGGTGAACGTAGGCGACCGGCCCGACCTGGCAATGGCCTATCTGCGCCGCGATGCTCTCGCGTCAGACTCTCTGCAGCTCATAGCCGCACCGAAGGCCACCCAAGGGTTGCGGAAATACGGACTCGGAACGCTCTACCGTTAGCCGCGCGGCGACAGCGCCTGCTCCAACTGCGCGATCTCCTCGCGCAGACGCGACTCGGTTGCCATGCGGTTCTCTATGTTGTTGACCGCATGAAGAACCGTTGCGTGGTTGCGGCTCAGACGGGCGCCGATGGCCGACAGCGAAAGCTGGGTGTGGCGCTTGGTCATATACATAACCACCTGGCGGGCATCGTTGATTTCGCGCTTGCGCGAGCGGGTGAAGAGCTCGTCGGCGCTGATGTTATAGAACGCGCTGACCTGATCGGCTATCATTTCGAAATTCACCGTGTGGCGGCGAATCTTAACGCTGTTGGCAATCACCTTGCGGGCCAACTCAATGTCGATGGGGCGGTTGCTCATGGCTGAATGTGCCACCAGCGAAACCATTATGCCTTCAAGCTCGCGGAAGCTCTTGGTAACGTTCTCGGCAATATATTCCAGAACGTCGGCCGGCAGTTCTATGCCCTCCTGCTCGGCCTTGCGGGTGAGCACCTTGACGCGCATTTCATAGTCTGGGCGCAGAAGCTCGCAGGTCATGCCCCACTTGAAGCGCGAGAGCAGGCGCTCTTCCATGTTGTCCATTTCCGACGGGCGGACGTCGCTGGTCATTATCAGCTGCTTGGAGTTCAGGTGCAGATGATTGAAAATGTGGAAGAAGGTGCGCTGGGTTCCGGGCTTGCCGATAAAGTCCTGAATATCGTCGATAATCAGAGTGTCAATACCCTGATAGAAAGCAATGAAATCGTTGATTTTGCCGCGGGCGTTGGCTGCGGTATACTGGCTCTCGAAAAGGCGGGCGGTTACGTAGAGCACTCTTGCAGTCGGCTTGGTTTCCTTGATACCGATGCCTATTGCCTGAGCCAGATGCGTTTTGCCCACGCCGGGAGGGCCGAAAACAAACAGCGGGTTATAGGTCTGGCGATTGGGATGCTTGGCAATCGAGCGACCGATGGTATCGGCCAGCAGGTTGCACTCGCCGGTGCAGTAGTTCTCGAAGTTATAGCGGGGATTCAGCTGCGAGTCAATTTCATTCTCGCCGTTCGAAACAAAAGGATTGGCCGCATTGGCGCGGTTTCCGACGGCTGCCGACTGCTTGGCGGAGGACTCAGCCACATTCGCGTCCTTCTGCCCGCTGACAACCTGATAATGATAGAACAATTTCACCTCCGGGCCGTAAACGCGGCGCAGTACCTTGGAAATCAGCGGAAGGTAAATAGCCTCCAACTGTTCCTTAAAGTATGCCGACGGCACGAGTATTCTCAGCGTATCATCGCTGTATGACAGAAACGACGCCGGTTTGAACCAGCAGTCGAACTGCTCAGGGGAAAGATTGTCGCGAAACAAGCGTCGACACTCTTCCCACTTTTCCTGGGGTGAAACTTCCATTAGGGGTAGATTTTTGAATGTGGCGTTTTAATGCGATGCAAATTTCATAATTATTTTGTTGAAAAAAAAATGCCAAAAGATTTGGATTTTTCAAATAAATGGAACTACGCTGTAAATCAACCCATTACAGCAATCAACGCGATAATAGTGCAATTCTTTGAAACTCAATTCATTGCAAAATTAAGACGTGGAACATTGCGCCGCAACACCGAAAGAACCGACCTTATTCAGCCGATTTCGGGATGTTTCACCAAGTTTTCGATATTTAGACTCAGTCTAAATTGCGTGCAGCAGAAAACGCCAGAGCCAAATCGTAGGCCGCAAATATCAGCCCGAGCGTCATGGCGGAAAATATCGCCCAAGTCAGGGTTGAGGCATTATCAGGCACAAACATGGCAACGGAACGCTCCAGCGCCGGATAGCAAATCGTTGACATTACTCCGCCGGCAAATCCGGCCAAAGCGGCTATTACCACCGCCCGACGTGAACGCCGGCGCGAGGCTTCAATCTGCTTGCGCGCGATTTCGGCCAGCTCCAGGTTGCGATTGAAGCGCGCCATGAAATCGGCCGAATCGGAAATTTCAGGCTTGAAATCAGCAAAGAGTTCCGTGAGTTTATTGTCTTCCATAATCATTCGCTTAAAAAATCTTTGAGGTGAGAGCGACCGCGCGAAAGCAGCTTTTTAACCGCGGCTTCCGAAGAGTCGGTAATAGCGGCTACTTCGCCGACGGCATAGCCTTGCATATAATAAAGGAGTATGGCCGAGCGCTCCTTTTCCGACAAACGCTGCAGGGCGGCATATAGCGCCTGATTTCTGAACGCATCGTCGGCACGCGACGCGCCTGCAACCGAGACTGCCGCATCAATCGGCTCCAAAGGCCTGACAGCGCAGCGCGAGGAAATGAACGTTGTGTAGGCAATACGGAAAATCCAGGTCTTGAACAGACTCTGACTGCGGAAAGAGTCGAGCGCCATATAGGCCTTCATAAGCGAATCTTGCGCAAGGTCGTCGGCCATGTCGGTGTTGCCGCAGAAGAGAGCCGTCAGGAAACGACGCAAGTCCTCCTGACAGCGTTCTACTTATACAACAAACTCGCTACGAGTCATTTTTCTTCAGAATTATCGGAAGGGCGCGTAACGAAATATACTATCAGGAAGGCTATCCCTAAGGCAAGCGCTATAAGGCCAAAAAAGATGTAGGGCACATCAATCACCAGGTCGTAAGCCGGATCGAAATGGGCAAAAGCCCAGACTATCAGCAGAGCAACACCTAAACAGCTACATAAGCATCCGCGCAGCAGGTAGGTTGTGCGCATATCACGTTCCGCCTTATTCTTGCGCGATTTGCCGAGTATTTCAATCAGCTTGTTGACGTCGACCGACGGGTTGGCTTCTATTGCCTTGGTGATGATTTCGGCATTTTTGTTGTCGTAGTTCTGGCGAGTGCGAGAAACGAGCCAGCAGATTATAACAGGCAGCAGGAAGCACAACGACCAAGGCATGAAAGAATTGGAGAACGAACAGAAAAGAATTGCAAACATAATATAAAAATTTTTGAAGGTTAATAATCAACTTTTTTGAGGACTCTCGTCTATTTGACGCAACTGCCTCCCAAAAGGTGACATCACACCCTCAAAAATTTTTACGCGGCAGACCCGGCCTGATTAGAATACCGAGAACTTCAGATAGCGCTTGGGGCGGGCCTTGACGTCGGTTATGAGCGAGTCGAGGCTGGCAACGGTGCTGTTCAGGCTCTGATACAATCCGGGGTCGTTGACCAGCATGCCGAGCGAGGAATCGCTGGTTTGCAGCTTGTTGGTTATTTCCCGGAGGTTATGGACCGTGGCGTTGACTTCTGCAAGGGTCTGATCGAGCGGAAGCTTGTTGAGTTCGGCCGAGAGGGAGTCGAGATTGGCCGACATGTGGTTAAGATTATGGGCAACCACGGCAGCATCGCTTACCACTCCGGGCAGCGGCTTGGTTGCCTTGGCAACGTTGGCTGAAATGGTGTTCAGATCGGCCGAGATTGCATCCAGGCGCTTGATTGTGGCGGTGAGCGCCGGGTCGGCTACTACGTTGGTCAGCGCAACCAGCAGCGAGTCAATCTTAGGCAGCATTGACTTGACGCCGGGCATCAGGTCCTCTGAAAGGCCATCGACCAGTCCGGCATCCTTTTTTGATTCAAGAGTGGAACCCTTGGCCAGATAGTCCTGAGTCTTGGGTATTTCGAGAGTGATGGAGGCAGTTCCGAGCAGGTCGGTGGTCAGAATGGCAACAGTGCCTTCGGTGATTTTCAGGTCGGCATCAAGTGCCAGCTCGACCTGCACGTGGCCGGGGTCGTTATACATATAGCTCATTTCGCGCACCTGACCGACCTTGAAGCCGTTGGCATTGACCGGGGCAGAAACCGCCAGACCGGTAACGTCGTCATAGATGGCGAAGTAATAGTTAGATGTATGGAACAGGTTGATACCCTTGAGGTAATTGATTCCGAAAACGAGGATTGCGAGTGCAACGATTGCCGAAATGCCGATAATGGCTAATTTTTTGCGGTTCTGCATATCTTTAAAGTTCTATTTTTCAGTTTACACGTTGGCCATTTTGCCATTTGATAATAAATGCCTCGGGGAAGGCTCCGCGCAAGTGCTGGCGGGCATAGCGCTCGGCCTCGCCATCGGTTTCAAAGTCGCCGCCGGCGGTATATTTAAACCACCCGCCTTGCTGATACTCTTCAACCTTTTCAGCTCCCTTGAATCGGGCTGAGCCTTGCGGAATGGAGATTGAGGAAGCTAAAATCTGAATCCGGTAGGTTAGCTTGGCTGAACTCGGAGTGGAGTTCTCGGAGCTCTCTGAGTTCTCCGAGTTCTCCGAGTTCTCCGAGCGCTCCGAGTGCTCCGAGTTCTCCGAGTGCTCCACTCTGCAGCCGGTGTACTGGAGAATGGCGTCGGCAATGGCTTGAGCCATCTGGCTGACGCCCTCTTTGGAGTTCAGATATTTCTCACAGGTGGGATTGCAAATGAAGTCAAGCTCAATCAGCACCGACGGCATGGCCGACGCGTGGAGAACCCAGAATCCGGCCTGAAGAACGCCACGGTTGCGCCGTCCGGCATTCTTGCAGAGTCGGGCAACCGTCATGTCGGCGAAGTTGATGCTTTGGTCAAGGTGCTTGTTTTGCGAGAGCTCAAACATTATGTAGCTCTCGGTGGAGTTCGGATCGAAGCCCTGATATTTGGTCGAATAGTCGCTCTCGAGCTCCATCACCGCATTCTCGCGCTTTGCGACCTCGAGGTTCGAGGCGGTGCGGTGCAGACCCAGCGTATAGACCGATGCGCCGGCTATGCTCAGGCGGTTCTTGTTGTTTTTGGCAACTGAGTTCACATGGATGCTGACAAACAGGTCGCCATGGTTGCGGTTGGCTATATTGGCGCGTTCCTGCAGGGCAATGAAGCGGTCATCATCGCGCGTCATAACTATATTCAGCTCTTTGGCATCGGCCAACAGCCTGCGAATCTCCAGCGCCACATTCAGGTTAATAGTTTTTTCATAAGTAATAAGACCTACGGCACCATAGTCCTTGCCCCCATGACCGGGGTCGAGAACAACCGTGAAGCCGTCCTTGCCCGCAGCGAATGCCGCCGGCAAACACACTAAAAACAAGAGCAAAGTCAGCGCTTTGTGAAGAATATTCATAACTTGTTAACAAAAACTTCCGCAAAATTAGTGAAAATTACGCATCTAAGTGCTATCTTTGCACAAGAATTTTTCAAAATGTCACCAAAAATGCCATTAAAACATACAATTTTACCACTATTTTTGACCATAATTCTCGCCGCATGCAACGAGAAAAACGCGCCTCGCACCATTGAGCGCCTCGACGTTGCCATGACCGAAGACACCATGTCGGCAGCAGATTCAGCCACATTCAACGCCTGGAGCCAAATTGCTGGTTTTAAGGGCGAACCGGCTGAATACGCCGGCCGCACCGCTCCGTTTGAGGCGCTGGTTATCAGCTCCATCAGCTCGCTCGATTCGGTGGAGATGGTGCTGGGCCATGCGCTTGCCGACCACCCCGAACTGCAGCTCATCGGAATTGTCAGCCCCTATAACCAGGCGGTAGTCACCGACTCCGACGGGCGAGTGTTCATAGCCCTCAACCACTATCTCGGCTCAGGCAGCCAGGCCTATGCCGGATTTCCGGAATATATTCGCCGCCGCAAGGTTCTGCAGCGCATGCCGATAGACGTTGTCATGGCAGTAATAGCCGCCGAATCAGAGCCGCAGTTCAGCGAAACCACTACCCTGCTGAACCGTTTGCTCTATCAGGGCGCGATGCTGAATCAGACACTCAAGGCTCTTCCCGACGGAACCACAGAAGCCGCGCTGCTCGGAATGACCGATGAAGAATATCAGTGGTGCAAGGAAAACGAGGCCCGAATCTGGAACACCGTTGTTGAGCGCAAATGGCTGTTTTCCACCGACTCGGAAATCAGCGACCGCCTGCTGCGCCCGGCTCCCGCTTCAACCCTGCTCACCCCCGAGGCTCCCGGCCAGACCCTGCTCTACTCCGCTCTGAAAATTGCGCAGGCCTACGAAAAAAACACCGGCAATACTGCAACCCTTTCACCTGAATATTATAACAATAACTCAACCCTGACCAAATCGGAATACGCTCCTGCCCATGCCACCCATTGACCAAAAACGCCAATTCCGC
>CAMWSP010000045.1 GCA_947176935.1 uncultured Porphyromonadaceae bacterium
CCCCTACTACGTTCCCCAATACGACGCTGCCGGTAACGTCATTAACGCCGACCAGCAGAATCTCTCGTTCGGTGGCAAGCTCACCACTGCCGAAGCCATGGCTGCCTACCTTGACGGCAGCGACCCGGGCGTTGACTGGCTTGACCAGCTCTTCCGCACCGGCATGACTCAGAACTACAAACTGAGCTATACCAAAGGCAACGACCAGATTCAGACCTACTTCTCGGCTAACTACATGAAGGATAAGGGTGTTATCGACTACTCGAGCTATGAACGCTTCGCTGCCCGCGCAAACGTTCACGCCAAAGTAACCCCCTGGTTGGAAACGACCGTTGATGTAGACCTCAGCCATGGCAACGGCCACGGCGTCGGCGGCTTCGAAATGGGTGTCGGCCCGATTTGGGGTGCCTACACCTTCTCACCCACAATGTCGCTTCTTAACGAAGCCGGTGCTTACAACCTCGACCCCATCAACTCGGCTATGGCCAACTCGCCCTACAGCACCATTACTTCAGCCAACGAACGTCGCCGCGACATCCTTAACGGCCGCGTAGACTTGAAGTTCAACATCTGCAAGGGCCTGACCTTCACCACATCAAATGGTATTGACTACGCTAACATGTATAACTATAGCTTCTCAGATACCAAGCGCGTTCCCGGTGGCACAAGCAATATGGCTAACAGTAATACCAACCGCTGGCTGCTGCAGTCCACCAACAACTTCACCTACATGAACAACTGGGAAAGCGGACACTCGCTGACCGCAACCGCCGTTTGGGAAGCAACTTCATCGACCTCCCGTGGCATGAGCATCGGCGGCAAGAACCTGCTGACTGAAAGCGTTGGCTGGTGGAACGTTGGTGTTGCTGAAACCCAAACCGCCGGCAACAGCTACTCCAAATGGACACTCATGTCGGCAGTAGCCCGCGCAATCTACTCCTGGAAAGACCGATACATGCTGACCGCTACCTTCCGTGCCGACGGCTCCTCGCGCCTGAGCAACAACAAGTGGGCATACTTCCCCTCCGTTGCCGCCGCATGGACCGCCACCAACGAACCATTCATGAGCAGCGTAAGCCCCTCGGTTATGAACAACCTGAAACTCCGCGCAAGCTGGGGTATCATCGGCAACCAGGATATCTCCCCCTACCAGACCATGACCCTCCTCTCCGGCACCACAACCTACTATGGCACCGTGGCCAGCTACCCCGGTTACTGGTCTGACACCATGCCCACCCCCGACCTGAAATGGGAAAAAACCAACCAGGTTGACGTTGGCCTTGACATGGGCTTTGTCAACGGTCGCATTGACGTAAACCTCGACTGGTACTACAAGCGCACTCAGGATGCCCTGCTCATGACCACTCCCCCTGACTACCTCGGAGGCAAGCAGTACTACGTAAACGCAGGTGAAGTCAGCAACACCGGTGTTGACCTCTCCGTAACCGCAGTGGCCGTTCAGACCCGCGACTGGACCTGGTCCACCACCCTCCAGGCTTCATGGATGAAGAACCGCGTTGAAAAACTCACCGAAAGCGATCCCATCATCTTCAGCAACCCCGCAAGCCAGATTTTCGACACCGACCCCATCATCGTTAAGGAAGGCGAAGCCATCGGCTCCTTCTACGGCTTCCGCTGGGCAGGCGTTGACGACGAAGGCTACGACACCTACTATACCGCCGACAACGAAATCACCCGCAAACCGACCAACGACGACCGCACCATCCTCGGCAAGGCAAGCCCCGACTTCATGCTCGGCTGGAACAACACCGTAAGCTGGAAAAACCTCAGCCTGAACGTGTTCTTCAACGGCTCGTTCGGTGGCGAACGCCTCAATGTGCTCCGCTATGCAATGAACGCCTACCTGAACAACTCCAAGTTCTACACTGCCGAAAACTGGATTGACGAAGTTCTGGCCGGCAAGCTGACTGACCCCCGCGTAACCAACGGTAACGTTTACCACGGCGCCAGCTCGCAGTGGATTGAAAAGGCCGACTATATGCGCCTCGAAAACCTCTCGCTCAGCTATGACTTCAAGCGCTCCATGACCAAGTTCGCCGACATTCGCCTGCAATTCTCTGTCCAGAACCTCTTCACCATCACCGGCTATAAGGGCGTTAACCCCGCCGGCCTGACCTATGGTGGCGCTGAATATCAGAAAGGCATCGACTTCGGTTCCGCTCCTGCGACCCGCACCTATACCTTTGGCGTACGTTTCGTGTTCTAACCCGTTAATCCGATTCATCCACAATGAAAAAACTATATAAATACTGCGTAGCCGTAGCCGCACTGGCACTCACCGCCACCTCCTGCGCAAACTTCCTCGAAGAAGACCCCAAAGGCAAAATGGTTGCCGAAAACTTCTTCAAGAGCGGCAATGACCTCACCCTGGCCCTGAACGCACTCTACAGCCAGGTTCAGCAGTCGCAGCGCCACTCCAACCCCTACATCATCCAGCTTCAAGGCGATGATATCACCATCAACACTTCGACCAAAGAAGCCTACCTGAGCGCCGACGCTTTCAAGGACCCCTCCGACACTAAAGGCGCACGCGACCTCTGGGCATTCCGCTATCAGGTAATCCAGGCCGCAAACCTGATTATCGACAACGCCGAGAATGCCGACGAAGCCACTCAGGAAGAAATCAACATTGCCCTGGGCAACGCACTCTTCTGGCGCGCCTACAGCTACTTCGAACTCGTTCGCGTGTTCGGTCCGCTTCCCGTCAACGAGCATAACCTGCCCGACAACAACTCAACTCCGATGACCGGTGTAGAAGACCTCTACAAAATGATTATGGGTGACCTCGAGCGTGCCAACGCCCTCAACCTCCCCGCAACCTACAAGGGTCAGAAATACGGCTTCACCGACAAGTGCAACTACTGGGTAACCTCCGCTGCCGTAAAGGCAACCCTCGCTGCCGTTTATATGAACCGCGGCGGCTGGCCCTTCTACGAAAAAGGCCAGTACGGCACCGAATGGTATGGCAAAGCTGCCGACCTGCTCAAAGAGGTCTACGACGGTGTCAACAACGGCACCTATGCTCTGGAACTCGAGCAGGACTATGGCCAGGTCTACAGCTACGGCAACAACTGGTCTGCCGAACAGCTCCTCACCGTCGGCTATATGAACATCCCCGGCAACATGAACGTCTACACTTCGCAGTTCTCCAAATGCCAGACTCCAGAACAATTCAAAAGCGGCTGGATTGACTTCATGGGTGAATACAAATGGTGGGCCGAATACCCCGAAGGCCCCCGCAAACACGCAGTTTACGAAGACGTTATCAACACCGAAACACTTAAGAACTCTGCTGCCGACGCCCTCTCTGCATACTGCTGTGTCAGCTGGTGGTCAACCGAAGACGAACAGCCCGTTACCTCTTCGCGCTCCAACGCCCGCCTGAAAATCTACCACCCCACATTCGCATCCATGCAGGTTAATGCCGACGAAGACCAGCATCCCATCGAAGCGCCCTACGACTGCCGCAAATCCGTTTATCAGGGCCAGTCAGTTCCGCAGAATCACCGTCTAATCCGCTATTCCGAAGTGCTCTGCTGGTTCGCTGAATGCGCTGCCCGCGCCGGCAAACACGAAGCCGAAGCAAAAGCCGGCCTGCAGCAGGTGCTCGACCGCGCCTACGGTCCCGGCGTAAAAACCGTTGACGCCGACATGGCCGAACAGGCTGTGCTCGAACATGGCTACGAAGTTACCGGCTATCCGCTTGCCCTGGTAACCCGCCGTGCCGACCTCTTCCGCCTCGACCGCCTGCAAGACGTTTGGGCTTACCGCCACGGCCCGCAGACCACCGTAATCGTTCCCGCTGGTGCCGCTACCACTTCATATAAAAAGCAGGGCCGCACCAAATACGAAGAATACAACTACAGCAACCCCGCTGACATTATTCTTCAGGAAGATAACCAGGTTGCAGAAACCTGGCGCGGCTACGAGTCCATGTACTACGTTTATCCGCCCACTGAGGTTATCAAGAACCCCAACATCAAACGCGTAAGCGCAATGAACTGATTTAACGCCATCGGGGAGGCCCCGGACCTCCCCGATGGATTCCTATTTTAAAACAATTACCAATTTTTATTAACCATTTTATTAACACAACGTTTTTTATGAAAAAAACTTTACTCGCTCTCTGCGCCGTTGTAGCTCTCGGTGCATCGGCCGAAACCTTCCAGAAAGGCACCGCCTTCACCTACAACATCGGCCCCGACTTCAAGTATTTCGGCGGTGACAATGAACTCGCCGAAGGTAATATCAACTGGCCCGACGAAATGATGAACGGCGGTTGCTACTTCATCGACCCTGAAACCAACGAACCGTTCGGCGTTATGGCTGTTTGGTTCAACAACGGTGCTGCTCAGCCCAAAACCTGGGAAGCTGCTGCTGAACTGTGCCCCGTAGTAGCTGATCCTTGGAACGAAGGCGACTACGCTCTGAAAATGTATGCTCCCGGCTGGTGGGGCTTCGGCAACTTCAACTGCGCTCTTCCCAAAAGCGACGATCTCTGCCGCGTTCGCGTAATCTATCGCGTTGACGTTGAAGGCTGCGATTCCTACTCCAAAGATAACGGCATACTCGTTCGTATCACCGATACTGCTCTTGCAGGTGCTGCAGAAGGCACTCCCGGCCCCAACTCCGAAGAACTCCTTCCCGCTTTCTGGGAAAACACCGGCTATCGCGTAATCGACTACTACACCGACCAGCTCAATGGCAAGCCTTACCTGGCAATCACCTTCATGCCCGGCGGCTTCTCCTGCGGTCCCAACCGTCCCACCTTCTACCTCGAAGAAGTTTCCATCGTTCCCACCAAACTGCTTGCTGGCGACACCCACACCTCTGGTGAAAAAGTTATCAACGTAGTTGCTGAACGTCCCGAACTCGTTCGTGTTGAAGGCATCAACTCCATCAGCGAAATCAACGCTGCCGCTAACGCCGGCAACGCCATCTACGACATGCAGGGCCGTCGCGTAGCCAACGCTACCAAGGGCCTCTACATCGTTAACGGCGTCAAGACCCTCGTTAAGTAATCTCCCCTCTCAAATAATAGATGGCGCATCCCCGATGCGCCATCTATTTTTCATTAGACCAATAAGCCCAATAAGACTAACCTTTTTCTCCGATTTATGAAGCAAAAGCAAGCCCAGGCGCGCATCGAGTGGGTTGACCTGCTCAGGGTGGTTGCCTGTTTCCTGGTAGTGTTGTCGCACGCCTGCGACCCCTTTGTCGGCCAATTCGATAACGACCGCACAGCATTCCTGACCGGCACCGGCATAGGCTCACTGGTCCGCCCGTGCGTGCCGCTGTTCGTAATGATGACCGGTGTGTTGTTGCTTCCGGTAGGCGAGCGCGACCGCTCGCTGACGGCATTCTACCGCCGCAGATTGGGACGCCTTGTAATTCCGCTGGCCTTTTGGTCAATCATGCTCCCCATAATGGGCTATTGCTACTTCAATTTCGTTAATCCCGACACTGCCAACGCCATGCTCGCTGGCGGGCTCTATGAAACAGAACGTTTCATTCCGCGCATGTGGACCTGGATTTTCAACTTCAACTACGATACCACCGCCTTGTGGTATCTCTACATGCTCGTAGGGCTCTATCTGATCATGCCCATACTGAACGCATGGCTCGTCAGCGCCTCGCGCCGCGACATCAGAACGGTTCTCTGCATCTGGATCGCCTCTCTGCTTCTGCCCTACGTCAATATGGCTGCTCCGGCCCTCGGTTATGAAGGAAACTATGGCAACTTTGGCCTGCTCGGCGTCTGCGACTGGAACGCCTACGGCTCTTTCTACTATCTTTCCGGCTTTATCGGCTACATCATTCTGGCCTACTATCTGAAAACCTGGCCGCTGCAATGGTCAGGCGCCAAAACTGCCGCCGTTATGCTGCCGATGTTCGCCGTCGGCTATGCGATTACCTTTGGCGGATATGTGGCCGTTCAGGCCATCCATCCCGGCGACTACGCTTTCCTCGAAGTGATATGGCTCTTCTGCGGCATCAACGTGTTCATGATGACCCTGCCGGTATTCGTGCTCATTCAGCGGCTCAAATTCCGCCCGCGCAGGTGGATAGCCACTCTCGCCTCGCTGACCTTCGGCATCTACCTTATCCACTTCCCGCTCGAAAGCGTGGCCTACGACATTTTCGCCGCCACCTGCCTTCCCTACTGGGCGCGCATCCTGTCGGCATCAGTCGCCGTCTTTGCCGTCACCGCCGCCATAGCCCGCCTGCTCCAACTCTGGCCCCCCACCCGCCGCCTCATCTCCTGAATTTATTGCGAAAACAATAAATTTGCGTGGCAAAACGTTGTAATATTACAATTATTTTGTAAATTTGCCACGCAAAAGGAACTAATACATGGATAAAATCATCGCGCGAAACCTTAAGAAACTACGCGAAGCCTCACGCTACACGCAGCAAGAAATGGCTCATGCCCTGAGCATAACCCGCTCCGCCTACAGCAATTACGAATCAGGCGAACGCGAGGTGCCATATGAAGTAATCGAAAAGGCAAGCGATTTCTTCGGCTGCGACATGGCTGCATTATTTGAGGAAAACGAAAATGCTGACGCTCTAATTTTCGCATCCGCGTTCCGAATTGAAGGCATTATGCCGGAAGATGCCGTTGAAATTATGCGCTTCAAAGACATCGTTAAGTCTTACCTTAAAATGGATGTTATCGGTGCGAAATGACACCTTCACTACTGAACTACGTTGAGAGCCGCGTTTCTCGGTTCAGGCAGTTTGCCGGATTGAGCAACACTGAGGCCGTGAACCTCAAAAGCCTGCTGCTTAAGCTGAATGTGCTGACAGTGTACCGCCCCCTATCGAAGTCATTTTCAGGAATGAGCCTTAAAGGAAGCGACAAAAAATTTATGCTTGTCAATTCCAATGAATCGCGTGGCCGACAGCATTTCACCATAGCCCACGAGCTTTACCACCTGTTTGTAGAAGAAAATCCGGCGCCCCACAAGTGTGGCGGAAATGAGAAAAAAAGCGAGTCAGAACAATGTGCAGATGCTTTTGCCCATATGTTTCTGATGCCGGCCGACGGTATGCGTCAAATGATTCCAGCCGAAGAACTTAAGGCCGGGTGCGTAAGTCTGGCATCGGTTTTCAGACTGGAACATTATTTCGGCGTGTCGCACCAATCGGTATTGAACCGCTTAGTAGACCTCGGCCTACTCAGCCGGAAAGAACGCGACTCGCTGGCAAACATTCCGGTTAAAAAAACGTCGCGCGAATATGGCTATGATTCCGCCCTATATGAACCGGGAAATCACGGGCTCGTAATAGGCGATTTCGGTGAAAAGGCTCGCAAACTATTCGAGGAAGAAAAAATATCGGAAGGTCACTATCTGGAACTTCTCCACAAAATAGGAATCGATGGAATCGAAGACGAAGATAGTGCTGGATGCTGACGTAATCATCCATTTCATAAAAGGTGAACGATTCGTGCAGTTACTTGATATTTTTCCGGAGTATGAGTATCTGATTCTTGACGTAGTCTATAATGAAGTAACCGTTAGCCGAACCTCAAAAACGCAGATCGACAATACGCTAAACTTCATGAAGCGGCGCATCTCGCAAGTAAAGTTCGATCCGAAAGGAGAATCGCGCCTTGAATACGCCAAACTGATTTCGACGCTCGGACGCGGAGAGAGCGCATGCATGGTTTACTGCCGCGACAACCATAACGTTCTCGGAAGCAGCAATCTTAAAGACATCAAAGACTACTGCCAAAGAAACAGAATTACGTATCTGACAACATTGGACTTTCTATATCACGCCTTTATCCGCGGAAAAATGACCGCAGCAGAATGCAATCGGTTTATAATTGATGTGAATTCCAAAAGAAGTAAGCTGCCGGTGGTAGACATAACAACCTACGTTCCCACATGTCGGTTATAACCTCTTATTGGACCTAAAAGTCCGATTTGGGCGTTTGGGGAATTTTGCGTATATTTGCGGGAGTATATAAACCGAAATCTTATCATGAAGAATATCGTTAAAGGACTTTTGGCGTTCATCGCGGCAGTGGCCCCGATGGGCGGAAACGCTTCAGCTCAAGAATTTACCCCCGGACGCCTGTATGTTATCTCGTCTGGCAAAGACGTTGTCGACGACAAGGCCGCGCTCGTGCGCCCCGACGCCGCGGCGCTCTCGCAATACTGGACCCTGACCGAGCTGAGCGGCTCCTGGCGCCTGATCAACCCGTTTGCCAACGTTGCCCTGCGCTCCGAAAGCGCCTCGGTGGGCGTTGGCGAAAACAACGGTTCCGACGAAGCCCAGCTCTGGACCATCACCGCAGCCGCCGGCGGAAAATATACGCTCATACCCACCAACCGCCCGCAGCTGGCCGCCGCAGTCAGCGGCTCGCGCCTGCCGCTGGTTGAAAAAGCCCGCGCCGGCAAGTTCGCCATAACCGAAAGCCCCATTGTCGGCTTCGACAACCAGCTAACCTACCGCTTCCGCTCCGTGGCCGACCCCGGAAAAGTTATCGGCAACGGCGACGACGGCGGCAACAACGCCCGCATCGTAGCCGAAACTGTCGACCCCGACAACCGCGGCCAATACTGGTCGGTAGAAATGATTGACCTCAACGACCGCGCCATTTCCGGCGCCTTCTACTCCCAGAACTGGGACGACGGCGGCTCCAACCCCCAAATTGACTATCTGCTCCAATGGCCCGCCCAGCACGGGCAGTGGACCAACGCCCGCTTCCGCTTCGTGCGCGTTCCGGGCAGCGACGCGGTGGTCATCACCTCGGCCAACAAAGGCCTGATGTATGCCCTCGACAACAAAGGCCGACTCACCGCCAAACCCCTGGACCTGACCGACAAAAACGCCCACTTCCTCATCGAAATCGTCGAAAAGCCAAAACTGCAGTCGCCCATCTGGGAAGACGAAACGGTTTTCGCCATCAATAAACTCCCCGGCCGCGCAACCTTCAACCCCTACTCCACCGAAGCCGAAATGCTGGCCGACACCGAGTTCCTCGAAACACCCTGGGTAACACCGAAATCCACCGTGCGCCAAAGCCTCAACGGCAACTGGAAGTTCAACCTCGTCAGCGAGCCCTCCCTGCGCCCGCTCGACTTCATGGAGCCGGGCTTCAACGCCTCCGGCTGGGACGAAATCGCAGTCCCCTCCAACTGGGAGATGAAAGGCTACGACCACCCCATTTACGCCAACGTTGAATACCCCCACGCCAACACCCCGCCATTCATCAAGGCCCGCCCCGGATTCAACGACGGCGGCAAAAACTACGGCATCAACCCCGTTGGAAGCTACCTGCGCACCTTCACCGTGCCCGCCGACTGGAAAGACCGCCGCACAATCCTGCACTTCGGCGGCATCTACAGCGCCGCAAACGTCTGGGTCAACGGCAAATACGCCGGCTACACCCAGGGCGCCAACAACGTTGCCGAATTCGACATCACCGACCTGCTCAACCCCGACGGCGAAAACACGCTGGCGGTCGAAGTGTTCCGCTGGAGCGACGGCAGCTATCTGGAGTGCCAGGACATGTTCCGCATGAGCGGCATTTTCCGCGACGTTGAGCTGCTGAGCGTTCCGCAACTGTCGGTCTACGACCACGTTGTCGGCACCCAGCTCCTTCCCGAATTCAACAACCGGGCCGCCGTGTGGGTTGACTTCACCACCATAGGCACCGGCTCGGGCCAGGTGGCCGTGAAGCTCTACTCACCCGAAGGCACCCTGCTCGACTCCAAAAACATAGCCATTAGCGGCGCCGGCGACCACCACGCCACCTTCTTCGTTGAAAACCCTGAACTCTGGAGCGCCGAAAAGCCCAACCTCTACCGCCTCGACATCGTGCAGACCGGCCAACTCGGCCAGGAAATGGCCTTCTCAACCCCCGTTGGCATCCGCGAAGTGAAAATCGACAACTCGCTGCTCTGGATCAACGGCAAGCGGGTATTCCTCAAAGGCGTAAACCGCCACGACACCTCGCCGCTCAATGGCCGCGCCGTAACCGTCGACGAAATGCTCAAGGACATCCTGATGTTCAAGCAGAACAACATCAACACCCTGCGCACCAGCCACTACCCCAACGACTCCCGCCTCATGGCCATGGCCGACTACTACGGCATCTACGTTTGCGACGAAGCCGACCTCGAAGACCACGCCAACCAGTCCATATCCGACAAAGAATCGTGGATTCCCGCCTTCGTTGACCGCATAACCCGCCTCGTCACCCGCGACCGCAACCACCCCAGCGTCATCATGTGGAGCCTCGGCAACGAAGCCGGCGGCGGCAGCAACTTCGCCTACTGCTATGAAGAAGCCCGCAAGCTCGACCACTGGCGACCCGTCCACTACGAAGGCACCCGCGACGGCGGCGACTACGGCGGCAACCGCTTCTCCGACTTCTACTCCAAAATGTATCCCAACATGGCCTGGATGAACGCCAACACCTCCGGCAAAGACAAACCCATGTTCATCTGCGAATATGCCCACGCCATGGGCGAAGCCGTCGGCAACTACCGCGAATACTGGGACGCCATCGAGGCCTCCGACGCCACCATTGGCGGCTGCGTGTGGGACTGGGCCGACCAGGGCATCTACGACCCCCAACTGCTCAAGCAAGGCATTCAGCGCATAACCACCGGCTATGACTACCCCGGCCCCCACCAGGGCAACTTCTGCTCCAACGGCGTTGTAGGCCCCGAGCGCAACCCGTCGGCCAAACTCGCCGAACTCAAAGCCGTCCACCAGTGGGTCAAGTTCGACTCCATCAGCGTCAGCGGCAACAATATCACCCTCTACCTTCGCAACGCCTATGACTTCACCGACCTCAACGAGTTCGACCTGACCTGGACCCTGCTCGCCGGCGGCCACCCCGTCAAGTCAAAAACCATGCGCCTACCCGACGTGGTCCCCGGCCAGACCGCAACCCTGAACATCACCGTTCCCAAAACCAAGGCCGGCCTGGAAACCGCCCTCAATCTGAGCGTAACCACCCGCCAAGCCACCTCCTACGCCCCCGCCGGCCATGAAGTCGCCTTCAAGCAATACCTCCTGAGCCAACGCGCCTCGCTGGCCGCCGTCAAAGCCTCCGGAGCCATGACCCAGGATCAGGCCGGCAACATCGTCATCGTTCAATCCCCCGCCGTCAAAGCCGCTTTCGACCGCTCCACCGGCCGCCTGCTCGAATTCTCGCTCAACGGCCAGCCCGTGCTCGCAACCGGCCAGGGCCCCGAATTCAGCAACTTCCGCTGGATTGAAAACGAACGCAACTACACCCTGACCGACAACGGCCTCGCCCCCGAAGCCAAAACCGAAGTATCCTCAATCTCCGGCGCCGAAATCTTCACCTCAGAACGCACCGGCAAACTGGCCGACGAGCGCATCGTCTACACCGTCTACCCCCAGGGCATCCTCGACATGGACATCACCATCACCCCCCATAGCGCCGACCTCCGCCGCGCCGGCATAGTCATGGGCATCGACTCCACCCTCTCCGTCATCGACTACTACGCCCACGGCCCCCTGAGCAACAACAACGACCGCCTCGACGGCACACCCCTGGGCCGCTACACCACCACCCCCGCAACCTCCGGCGAAACCTACATCAAACCCCAGAGCACCGGCAACCGCCAGGGCCTGCGCGAAGCAACCTTCACCGACCCCGCAACCGGCCGCTCGATTCTCATCACCACCCAGGGCGACGTAAACTTCTCCGCCCTCCCCTGGACCGACGAAGACCTCTACAAGGCCCAACACATGTGGGAACTCACCCCGCGCCCCTACACCGTAGTCCACTTCGACGGCGCCACCCGCGGCCTCGGCAACGGCTCCTGCGGCTTCCAGGTGCAAACCCTTCCCGACTACTCCGTGCCCGACCGGCCCATAAACTACAAAATCCGCATCCAAGCCAAATGAAAAACACACCAGCAATCCTCCTCGCCGCCACCCTGCTGCTCGCATCAGCCTGCAGCAGCGGCTGGAACGACAACCGCCGCGCCGCCAACTATGCCGACCGCATTGAAGACGCCGAAGCCGTTTCCGCCAGCGAATACTCCGAAATGGTAACCTTTTATTGCAGCGCCCTCGACCGCACGCTTCAGGAACTGCAGCCCTACCACGAAGCACACGCCAAAGCCCTCAACAGCGGCGACACCGCGCAAGTAGCTAAAACCCAACGCGAGCTCACCGAAAAAACCGAACAGCTCGCAACCGGCCGCAAACACCTCAAGCGACTCGGCACCGCCCTGTTCCTCCACATGGGCGAACTCCCCGACACCACACGCCACCGCCTCCTCACCCACCTGGCCGGCATCCGCACCCACTACCAGAACCTCTAACCCTCAGAGCCCTCGGAGCCCTCGGAGTTCTCCGAGTGCTCCGAGAACTCCGAGTTCTCCGACCCCCCCTCCAACCATCAACTTTTCTTAACCAACGTTAAGAAAGGTTAAATTGTTGGGGGGGTAATTTTTTCCGTACCTTTGCCGCAAATAATAAATCTATAGTAGTTTATAGCTATGAAGAAACTCCATTCAGCCATATTCGCTATTCTCGTTTCAGTAGCGGCGGCATCAGCCCAGCAGGTAGACTATTCAGTAGTCTACGTTCCGGAAGAAACCGCCCTTGACCTCGTGAAAATCACCAAAGAGAGCGACTACGTTTGCCTACCTCAAGTCAAGCGCTCGCGCAACGGAGTGGCATGGCTCACCAACAAAATCATCGACGTGTCGCCCGACGGCCGCACCCTCGCCTACCTGTCGCTGAGAAACAACACCTCCAACATCTTCGTTAAAGACATCGACAAACAAGGTTCCTCGAGCCAGCGCACCAACCGCTCCGGAGTCATTGACTTCTCCTTCTCGCCCGACGGCAAGCAAATCTGCTTCTCGGAATCCAAAGGCAAAACCAACCAGATATTCGTGACCGACGCCAAAGAAGGCTACGTTTGCCGCCAGGTAACCTCGGGTGCCAGCGACTACTCGCCCGTTTTCTCCCCCGACATGAAAACCATTTTCTTCGCCCGAATGGAAAACCGCGGCATCAGCATCTGGGGCTACGACATAGCCAAAAACTATCTGTCGAGCTACACCACAGGCATGAACCCCGTGGCCGACTCCAAGTCCAACATCATCTACGTTGCCCGCGAAAGCAATGGCAAAGGCGAAATCTGGAAAATCAACCTCAAAACCGGTGTGGAGGAATGCGTGGTTTCCGATAGCGAACGCTCATTCTACTCTCCCCAGCTCTCGCCCGACGGTTCCACGCTGGTACTCGTTGGCGGCTCCCGACTCGACAACGGCGCTTCCGGCTACTGG
>CAMWSP010000046.1 GCA_947176935.1 uncultured Porphyromonadaceae bacterium
GTTCTGCGACGCCTCCATTGTGCGCGGCACTCCGCTCCACGCCCACGTCGGCGAACTCTATCGCTGCGGCGCCAAGGAAGTGCACATGCGCATTGCATGCCCGCCGCTGATTTATGGCTGCCGCTACGTTGGCTTCACCTCCTCCAAGTCTGATATGGAGCTGCTGCCCCGCCGCCTTATCAACGAATTCGAGGGCGACCCGAACGCGCATCTCGACGAATATGCCAAAACCGGCGCCGAGCGCTATAACCGCCTGGTAGAAGCAATCCGTAAGCGCTTCAATCTGACGTCGCTGCAGTTTAACCCGCTGGAAACCCTGGTTGAAAGCATCGGCCTGCCCAAGTGTAAAATCTGCACCCACTGCTTCGACGGCACCTCGCATTTCTAACTATTCAAAATCTCCCCTACTCATGATAAACATATTAGATATAAAGTCGCCGGCCGACATCAAAAAACTCCCGGTCGACGAACTTCCGGAACTTTGCGCGGAGCTGCGCAAGCATCTGCTGACCAAGCTCGCCAACCATGGCGGCCACACAGGGCCGAATCTTGGCTTCCTTGAAGCTACGGTTGCACTCCACTACGTGTTCGACGCCCCGGCCGACAAGCTGGTGTTCGACGTGTCGCACCAGACCTACGTCCACAAAATGCTCACCGGCCGCGTTCAGGCGTTTGCCAGTGCCGAGCACTACGACGACGTTACCGGCTACACCAATCCCGGCGAGAGCAACTATGACCTGTTTGAAATCGGCCATACGTCAACCAGCGTAAGCCTTGCATCCGGCCTGGCCACCGCGCGCAACATGACCGGCGGCAAGGAAGAAAACGTTGTGGCCATTATCGGCGACGGCTCGCTCAGCGGCGGTCAGGCATTCGAAGGTCTGGACTATGCCGCCACTCTGAAATCCAACTTCATCGTAGTGGTTAACGACAACGACATGAGCATTGCCGAAAACCACGGCGGCCTCTACGACACGCTGCGCCACCTGCGCGACACCAACGGACAAGGCGAGCCCAACTATTTCCGCTCGCTCGGATTCGAATACATGTTCGTGAAGTATGGCAACGACGTTCGCTCGCTCGTTGAAGCCTTCCGCAAGGTCAAGGATTCGGAAACTCCTGTTGTTGTTCATGTGGCCACGCAGAAAGGAATGGGCTTCGCGCCTGCCGAGGCCGACCGCGAATCATTCCACTACACCGGCACGTTCGACATCGCCACCGGCGCCCCGCTCCATATCAGCGAAGCTCCCGACTGGACCGACATTTTCTATCGCACCATGGAGCCGATGCTCGCTGCCGACCCCAAGGTTGCAGTCATCACCGCCGGAACTCCCGGAGCCATAGGCTTCGACAAAGCGCGCCGCGACCACGTTGGCAAGCAGTTTATCGACGTAGGCATCGCCGAGCAGCAGGCTGTGGCTCTCGCATCGGGCATGGCCAAAGGCGGCACCCGTCCCGTTTTCGGCGTTGTTAGCTCGTTCATTCAGCGTGCCTACGACCAGCTGAGCCAGGACGTAGCCATCAATAACACCCCGGTAGTTGTCAACATCGTCTACGCCGGCATCAACTCAATGACCGACGTGACACACCTCGGCTGGTTCGACATTGCTCTCATCAGCAATATTCCCGGATGGGTATTCCTCGCTCCGACCTGCCTCGAAGAGTATCAGTCAATGCTCCGCTGGGCAGTTGGTCAGACCGAACACCCCATTGTTGTTCGCCAGCCGAGCGGCGCGGTGTGGATTACCGGCAAGGAGTTCACTCAGGACTATTCCAAGCTCAACCGCTCAAGCGTTTGCCGCAAAGGCTCGAAAGTGGCACTGATTGCTGCCGGTTCGATGTTCCGCAACGCATTCGAAGCTGCCGAAACTCTTGCAGCCGAGGGCAAAGATGTTACTTTGATTAACCCTGTGTTCCTCAGCGGAATTGACAGCGCGCTGCTTGAGGCCCTCAAAGCCGACCACCACACAGTTATAACCCTCGAAGACGGCATTCTCGACGGCGGCTACGGCGAAAAGATTGCCCGCTTCTACGGCGATTCCGACATGAAGGTTATTTGTCGCGGCGTCGAGAAGAAATTCCTTGACGGCTACAGTGCTTCGGCCGTTTATGCTGATTGCCGCATGACTGTTGAGGCTATTGTAAGCGACGTTAAAGCTATTTACTGAGGAGTTCCATAACCTCCTCGGGAGTCAGACCGGCCAGTTCCATTGCAAGCCGTACAGGCGGCAGGATTGAAGTCAGAAACTCCCTGCGATACAGTTCTCGAATTTTGTCGGGGGCATCGGGTGCCACATAGTACCCGAGCCCTCGACGCTGGTATATGACCCCTGCATCGCTCAAGTCGTCGTAGGCCTTCATCACGGTGCGGTTATTCACCGCCAGCTCAACAGCCAGCTCCTTAGTCGACGGTATGCGGCACTCAACCTCCCACCGGCCGGCCCGGATCTGAGCCACGCAATAGTCTGCGACCTGTCTGAAAATCGGTTTGTCGGTAGCGAACTCCATCAGACTTGCTTGCGGCTGATTACTTTGGCAGACTTATAGAACACAAATATCGTTGCCACACATGCGAGAACCGAAACAATCCGGTTGCACAGCCCGGACACTTCCGCCACATCACCGCCGGATATTGCGGTAAAGAAGCCGATAACGAAGCAGCAGAGCATATAGGCCAACATCATTCCCAAAGCTGCGCCGCACGCCTTGAGAGCCCGGTGGGTCTTGGCAGCGAAAACCGCCCAAAGCGCCGCGCCTTCGCATGCGAACAGCACCGCCAGCCCCATGATAATATCTCTCGGGGTCATGGATGCGTGCAAAGCCTGTGAATATAGGTCAAGAACACGGCTGTCGTCAACAAAGAACAATCCGTAAATCTTAGTTGGCAACAAAAGAACCGGCACCACTACCAACACCACAAGAAATATGGCACTGACCTTCTCATAGCCGAGCGCGGGGAGCGAATAGAACACTTCGTTGTTGGGCTGACGGCTGAAAAAGCAGGGTGAGAACATAACGACATACGATAAGAGCGACATCAGCTGCAATGCCAAGCTGCTATGATGATTCACCGCGCTGTTCATCAGCATGGCAAACATAATGGACAGCAACGGATAGATTATCACCATCGGCTTAATCGACGGCCAAAGGTATTTCAGCACCATCCATATACGGCTCCAGCTGGTGCGGTCGGTCGAGGCAAGAATTTCAGAGGATTTCATTATTTTGTTTGATTGCGAGATAAATAAGTTCGTAATCTATGGCGCTTTCAATATTGCCCGTGTTCGGAATGATGCTGTGCAGGCTGCCGAAGCGCCGAATGGTGAACAGGGCTTCGGCAGGAGCCACGCCGGTAGTAGTTACGAATGCAAGCCGCTCCAGAATCGAGTCAACCGGCGCATTCAGCAGCAGTTTACCCTTGTCAAGCACCAGAAGCGAATCATACAGCGGCAGCAAATCGGTGAAATTATGGGTACTGACAATAACGGTTGCGTCTGCATCGACGCAACGGGCCATCATGCGCTGCAACGCCTGTTTCGACTCAATGTCGAGCCCGGTGGCAGGCTCGTCGAGCAGCAGAATCCTTACTCCGAGAGCCAGCGCATAGGCAACCGACGCTTTCTGGCGCATACCCATCGACATTGCCGAGAATTTCATTGCCGGGTCTATGCCGAATTCGGCAAGATTAGCGGCAAGCACATCTGCCGAGAAGTTGGGATAGAACTGCCCGTGAACCTTAACGAGCTCCTTAATATTAACCGCAGGCCAGTTGGTGTTGACGCCAAGATAGAACACCTTCGACAATACCGAAGGGAGCCTGTATGATGCGGGGCCGCCGTCAATCAGACATTTACCTTCCGATGCAAACAGCAAACCGGCTATCAGGTGGAGCAGCGTTGTTTTGCCTGCGCCATTGGCGCCAAGCAGCAGATGAATGCCCGGATTGACCGTTGCCGAAACATCGGTCAATGCCGGGGATTTCTTGCCGTAGCTGAAGCTTAGGCCTTTAAGTTCAATCTGCATAGGGCTCAACTTTATAACCGGCTTTGCGGAGCTGCTCAATCAGGCCGTCAGGGCCGGGAAGGTGACCGGTTCCGACTGCAAGCAGAACCGATTCGTTCGGCATGATTTCAATCAGTTTGGCAACCCAGGCGGTATTGCGGTCGGTTATAAGGCGCTTCAACTCGCTTTCGGTCATCTGTTCGCCATCGAACATAACTTTTTCAATGGCCTCCATGTTCTGCGACATATATGCATCGGTCAGCTCCTTGACTTTCTTTGCTGACTTGCCGCTGAGAATCTCGCGAACCGCCTGCATAAGGTCCCTGGCCTGCTCGGCTATCGGATTACCCATCAGAAGCTGAAGCTGCTGCTCGGCAGTTTCCATGGCAAACGGTTTCTTGCCGGCAGCCTCACCGAGTTTCTGCACCTGGCTGTCGAGCTGCTGACCTAATGCAATCGCCTGAGCAACCTCCGGCGGCATGGTAGCCATAGTTTCCAGAAGAGCCAACTGAGTTGAAACAGCCGCCGGTTTAAGCGGCGCGAACATAGAAATATTGACCTGATCGCCCATATGCTTGGCAAGAATAGAGCCCACCGAATCGGCCTGCGCCGGAGTCAGCACCATAGTAAGCAGGGAGTCGGCCGGAGCCATCATATACTGCATTGAAAGCTGGGCCTGAGCCGCCATATCGGTCATTTCAATCTCGCCGCCAACCGCGTCGACCTCAGCCAGGGCTGCGTTGAAGCCCTTGATTGAATCGAGCATACTGACTGGAGCTACGTGGTGGGTGCCTAAAAGATAGGAGTTCCCTTTTGCGCCATTGCCGCTTACTTTCCAGAGCAACTGCGCGTTGACTGCGGCTGTTGAAGCGGCAAGCATAAGAATTGAGAAGAATAATTTTTTCATTTGAATTGAGTGAATATTGATGATTGCGGTGTAGTGGTGCACTTAACTACACCGCAAAGGTATTACTTTTTGAAATTCTATGCAAACTTTTTGGTAAAAAATGATGATTTTTTTGTAACTTTGCGGCAAACTAACTCAATTTTTCAATCAATCACATGAAGAGTACTATTTTATCAGCCCTATGTCTTGGCGTCGCTTTTGCCGCCACGGCATCCGAACCGCTGACGCTGACTTTTCAGCGTAGCGGCACTGACGCAGGGAGTGTAGCTGTTACGTCGAATATCACCGGCGTCACTGCATCACTCACTTCTCTCAGTCACACACTAAAAACATTTGGCAGCGAAACGCTTTGCGCCGATGCAAACGGCAACACTAACCCGACAATCGTTTATACCTTCAGCATTGAAGGGCTTCCCGCCGACTGGTCGTTCAATCAGATCGGGCTTGACATTACCGGCTATAACGCAGGTGGCGGTAAACAAGAGTCCAACGATGGCATAAACCGCAAATTCAACGTAAGCGTTGCGGCAAATGGCGCCGGCATCGCATCATATACCGACCTCGACCCCGCAGCAGGAGTAGCAAACGCCCGCAAGGTGTGGGAAACGACCACAACCGGCACCATAACCCCCGGCTCACCGGCAACTCTGACCATTACCGTTACCAAAGGCACCGAGAACAAAGGCTGCTTCTTCGGTCTTAACAGCATAGAGCTCTCAACCGTTAGCGGCGTTGATCCAGACCCTAACCCCAACCCTAATCCGGATCCCGATCCCAATCCCGATCCTAACCCGACCAATAAGTTCTACACCATCAAGTGGAAGAACAACACTCAGAGCTACATGACCGCCATGGGCGACGGCTCGATTCAGATTGGCAGCTACAGCATCAATAACTCCGTTTTCTGGGAATTCATACCCACCGAAAAGGAGAACTGCTACTATATCCGCAACACTGCCAACGGCCTCTACATCGGTTCTTGCAACATGACTCCCAGCTCCAATTCGCGAGTACACCTCTCGGCCGAGCCGGTTGAATACTACGTTCACCTTTCAGCTGCTACTTCAGGTGAAAACAGAGGCTGCTACTGGATGAGCTCGACCGACTGCGCCAACTATTCCGATGAAACCAAATCGCCGCGCGCCCTTAACAAAGACGGCGCTTCAAGCTATGTCATCACTTGGACTGCCTCTGTAGCCAACATCGGCTCCTACTGGACTCTGACCGAAACCGACAACCTCTATGAAAAGTGCCCCTTCGTTATCGGCAACCCCTACCACATCACCGACGGCACCGGCAACGTTCTCGACTATTCCGGCAACTGGTTAACCTATAACCCCGCCGACAAGAACACCCGCTGGATTTTCGATGGTGTCAGCAACGCTCAGGGCGGTTACCAGATTGTAAACGCTCAGACCAAGCAGCCTATCAACGACGGCACAAAATATCTTGTTGTTGAAAACGGTACTCTCTATAGCTTTGACGATGCCAATGGTCAGCGCCTGCAGCTCGGCGGTAAAGACGCCTTCGATTTCATCCGCGCACGCAATGACTTTGCTCTCAACAACCGCATCTATCAGATGCCTTGCGGCAGCATTTCCGACACCTGGATTGCCTCCGTCAGCCACGGCGATTTCCACTACCCCATGGCAACTGCAGCCAACGGCAACCTGACTGCCGGCACAGTTGGCAGCGCACCCCGCAAATATGAAATTCTCACCCGCGATGCCATCGTCGCCACTCCCGGTTCGGAAGTTGCTCTCGACATCAAACTCAACAAGGTTCCCACCGAGGCCTACAGCCTGGTAGTGTTCGTTGACTTTGACCGCGACGGCGTTTTCGAATATTCCGTTCAGCCTGCCTGCGGCCAGAACATCACCGCAACCATAAATGTTCCCGAAAACACCAAGCTCGGCGACATCCGCATGCGTCTGCGCCTGACCGCCAACGGCCTTATGGGTCCCGACGATGATGTTCTCGGCGAAATCCTCGACCTCAAGCTCAATCTTATCAACCCCGGAACCGCACTGCTCGATCCCGTCGTGAAACCCAACGACGAAAACCGCGGCACTGCCCAGTGGGCCAACAACACCGCTTCCGCCACTTCCAAAGGCAACGCTCTCTTCCTTTATTGGTCGGAAGGCATGCGCGTTGTAGGTGCAACCAACCTGCTCGAAGTTGAGCCTTCCACCAGTCAGCGCACCCTCATTGCCGTATTCTCTGCCAATACCGACGGCCTGGATGGCATCGACCCGGTTCTGCTCAACACCGTCAACTCCAACGCAGAAATCACCTATAACGGCTCTGAAATCGCAGTCAAGGGCGCCGAAGCCATGAGCCTGATGCTCTTCAACCTCAATGGCCAGCTCGTTGCAGCAACCGAATCCTCCGTACTCTCGGCCGCAGGCCTCGCATCCGGCGTGTATATCGCCAAAGCAATTACCTCCGAAGGTGTAGTTTCCTCTAAAATTATCAAACAATGAACAGCAAAATATTTTTCAGCACTCTCGGCGCATTAGCAGCCGTTGCTACTCCGGCCGTGGGCCAGAACAACAACCAGCAGAAACCGAACATTATATATATAATGTGCGACGACATGGGCTACGGCGACCTCGGTTGCTATGGTCAGCAGCTCATTTCAACTCCCTGCATCGACTCTCTGGCAACCCAGGGCATGCGCTTCACCCAGGCTTATGCCGGCAGCCCCGTATCCGCTCCCTCGCGCGCAACTTTCATGACCGGTCAGCACTCCGGCCACACCCACGTTCGCGGCAACAAGGAATACTGGCGCGGTCGCGAAAAAGCCAACATGTATGGCAACCTGACGGAATTTGACCGCGTAGGTCAGGAACCCTACTCCACCGACCACGTTATCATTCCCGAAATCTTCAAGGACAACGGCTACAACACCGGCATGTTCGGCAAATGGGCCGGCGGCTACGAAGGCTCAGCGTCAACTCCTGAAAAGCGCGGCATCGACGAATACTATGGCTACATCTGCCAGTTCCAGGCCCACCTTTACTATCCCAACTTCCTCAACGAATACTCCAAGAGCAAGGGCGACACCGAAACCAAGCGCGTTGAGCTGACTCAGAACACTCAGCACGCAATGTATGGCGACGACTACCTCAACCGCGCACAGTATTCCGCCGACCTCATCCACGAACGGGCAATGGAATGGCTCGACAATCAGACCCCCGACCAGCCCTTCCTCGGCATTTTCACCTACACTCTGCCCCACGCCGAACTGCTGCAGCCCAGCGACTCCATTCTCGAAGCCTACCGCGACAAGTTCTGCGAATGCGAAGAAAAGGTGTTTGGCGGCAACCAGGGTAGCCGCTACAACCCCACCCCCATTGCCCATGCCCAGTTTGCCGGCATGATTACCCGCCTCGACCAGCAGGTCGGCCAGATAATGGCTAAACTCGAAGAAAAAGGCCTGGCTGAAAACACCGTGCTCATCTTCACCTCCGACAACGGCCCTCACGAAGAAGGCGGCGCAGATCCCGCATTCTTCAACCGCGACAACCTGCTGCGCGGCACCAAACGCTCAACCACCGAAGGCGGTATCCGCATTCCGTTCATTGTTCGTTGGCCCGCCAAAATCGCTCCCGGACAGGTCAGCGACCAGCAGTTCGCTTTCTATGACCTGATGGCCACTTTCTGCGACATTGCCGGCATTGAAAACTACGAAGAACGCTACCGCAACAAGGATATCGAAAACGACTACTTCGACGGCATTTCAATCTACCCCACCCTCACCGGTGAAGGCGAACAGAAGCAGCACGACCACCTCTATTGGGAATTCCATGAAACCAACATGATTGGTGTTCGCAAAGGCAACTGGAAGCTCGTTGTTAAGGCCGGAACTCCCCAGCTCTATGACCTCGCAACCGACCTCCACGAAGACCACGACCTGGCCGCTCAGTATCCCGACATCGTAAAGGAACTGGTCGACATCATCCACAAGGAACACACCACTCCCATTAGCGACTTTAACTTAACTATTCCCCAATAATGGACGAAATACTCAAGTATTTTCCAACCCTTTCCGACTTGCAGCGCTCACAATTCGAGGCGCTGCAAGCCTTGTATATAGACCTCAATTCAAAGGTCAACGTGATTTCCCGGAAGGACATCGACAACCTCTACGTCAACCATGTGCTCCACTCGCTGGTCATAGCCAAGTTCATCACCCCGGTTCGCGACACTGCCATGATCGACCTTGGCTGCGGCGGCGGATTTCCGGGCATACCTCTGGCCATCATTTGGCCCGGATGCCGCTTTCATCTGATTGACCGCATAGGCAAGAAGGTAAACGTGGCCCGCACCGTTGCCGAAGCCATAGGTCTTGAAAACTGCACATTTCAGCATGGAGACTCGGGCGAGTGCCGCCAGAAATTCGACTATGTTGTTTCGCGCGCCGTTATGTCGCTTCCCGACCTGATTCGCGCGTCGCAGCATCTTGTCGGCAGCAAGCAGCGAAACAAGCTTCACAACGGCCTGATTTGCCTTAAAGGCGGCGAGCTTCGCGATGAAATCGCGGCTACGCGCAGGGATGTACTCGATGTGCCTCTCAGCGATTACTACTCCGAACCCTATTTTGAAACAAAGCACCTCCTTTACACCCCGCTTTGAGCCCTATGAAAACAATGATTCTTACAGTGTTGCTGCTGATAGTGGCCAACATTTTCATGACCTTTGCCTGGTATGGCCACCTGAAACTGCAAAGCACCGGAATTTCGACCAACTGGCCGCTCTACGGCGTTATTCTCCTTTCCTGGGGCATCGCTCTGATTGAATACAGCCTGCAGGTTCCCGCAAACCGCATAGGTTTCGACGGCAACGGCGGCCCGTTCTCCCTGATTCAGCTGAAAGTTATGCAGGAGGTTATCACTTTGGTAATCTTTATGGTATTCACGCTTGTTATGTTTAAGGACACTCACTTTACGCGCAACCACATAATATCGTTTATTCTCCTTGTGGGAGCCGTTTACTTCGCATTCAAGAAATGATGAAAATCGTAAAATTCCAATTCAACATGTTTGGCGAGAATTGCTATGTGGTCTATGACCCGGCAACCCGCCAGGCAATGGTGGTCGACCCCGGAATGCTCACCGAGGCCGAACGTCAGGCAATCGATGACTTTATCGCCCGAGAGCAACTCATCGTAAAGTATCTGGTCAACACCCACCTTCACCTCGACCACTCATTCGGCAACGCCCACATATCCGACAAATACGGCGTTAAGACCAAAGCCCATGCCGCCGACATACCCCTCGGAGCCAACCTGCGCCGCCAGGCCGAACAATTCGGAATCTTTGATGCTCAAATCGCGGAAATCGGTGCTGTGGAGCCGCTCAGCCAGGGCGATGTTCTGACCCTCGGCAACGATGAAATCCGGGTTATCCACACTCCCGGCCACACTCCCGGCAGCATAGCCCTCTACGCGCCGGCCGACGGCTGGGTAATTACCGGCGATTCACTCTTTGCCGGCGGTGGCATTGGCCGCACCGACCTTCCCGGCGGTAATCAGATGCAACTCATCGATTCGCTCAAAACGAAGCTCTTCACTCTGCCGGGCGAAACGAAAATTCTTCCCGGCCACGGGCCTGTTTCTACCATAGCCGACGAAACCTTTTGATGCGTTCGGGCGTTGATATGGTACTATGATACCATCACATCAACTTGCTCAAACAATTCTGCGGTTCATTGACCGCGTGCTCGACTCCATCGGACTCGACAAAACCCCTCGGCTGGAGGAGGTAATTTATTTCGCCATTATAGTTGCCCTGGCCATAGCGTTAGGCTGGATTCTCCGCCACCTCATTCTCTGGGGCCTGCGCCGCTGGGTCAAGGTGTCCCACGTCAGCTGGGGCAAGGAACTGCTTCAGGCCCGAACGCTTGCATCCAGCTGCCATATTATTCCCCCGCTGGTGCTGCTCGCCTGCCTGCCCATAGCTTTCGACGTCGACGCTTCCTGGCATGTCTGGGCAATGCGTCTGACCGTCGACTATTTTCTGGTGACTCTCGGCATTGCCATCTGCGCGTGGCTCAAGTTCGCCTGGACCCACTACGACACCTACAAAAACCAGCGCAAACTCCCCATTAAAGGCATCTACGAAGTGGCAGTAGGCATTGTCTGGATAATCCTGACGATTATTGCCATCAGCGTGCTGATAAACAAATCGCCCGGCATGCTGCTGACCGGCCTCGGCGCCTTCGCAGCCGCCCTGATGCTGGTGTTCAAAGACTCCATTCTCGGTTTCGTTGCCGGAATTCAGATGAGCAATAACGACATGCTCCACGTCGGCGACTGGATAACGGTGCCCGGCACTTTGGCCGACGGCGTAGTGACCGACGTTACCATCACAACGGTCAAGGTATTCAACTTCGACAACACCACGGTGATGCTCCCGCCCTACACTCTCGTGTCGACTTCGTTCCAGAACTGGCGGTCAATGTCGAAATCCGGAACCCGACGCATTGCCAAAAGCATCCTTATCGATGCCGACACAATCCGTCCCGACGAAAAAGACCCGACGAAAACGAATCTCGACAACTATCGCGCCTTTATTCTCGACTACCTCAACAAGCACCCGCGAATCAACCACGACACCGGCGCATTCGGTGGCAACGTGCTCACCATGGTCCGCCTCATGCCCGCTACAGCCAGCGGCGTTCCGGTTCAGTTCTATGCGTTCACCAACACCTCGGTTTGGCCGGAATATGAAGAGATTCAGAGCACCATCACGGCCCACATTCTTGCCGCCGCCCCGCAATTCGGTCTGCGTGTCTATAACTACCCCGCCACCCAACCGGAAGTAAATGCAAAATAATTTTTTGCTTTCGCGAAAAATGCGTATTTTTGCGCTATGAATCTGAAACACCAAATCCTCGCATGCTCTCTGCTGCTGGGCGCCTTCGCGACCCATGCGGCAGAGATGCCTATAAAAGTAGGTGTGCGCGTCGGAGCAAACACCTCAGTGATTTCTGAAACCCGTCTGGCTCCGGGATTCATCGTTGACCATTCAACTCAGTGGAAACCGGGTGTAACTGCCGGTGCGGTGGTTGAAGTTCCCCTGAAGCGCAATTTCTACCTGACTCCGGGTTTCTTCTTCGACTATCGCCATGACGATTACAAACTGGTTTTAACCTACCCGATTGTCGTTGACGGAGTCGAATCATTAGGCTCGCGCATCATCAACGGCTCGGTCAAGACCAACTGGTTCCAGATTCCGATGCTCGCGTCATATCGCATTCCGCTGAAAATAATCGACGTCAAGCTCGACTTCGGCCCCTACGTTGCCCTCGGCCTTGCCGGTCACGACAAGTCTAAAGAAGAAAACTACACCAACGACGTTTACATGGAATCGATGGTCATAACCGACAACACCTTCGGCAAAGGCACCGATTCCCGCTATTTCAACATTGACTGGGGCTTCGACTTCGGCGCAGGTATCGTTATTGCCGGCCACTACTATGTTGGCGCGCACTATCTCATAGGTCTCCGCAACCTGGCGCAGAACAAAGCTGTAGTTTCTAAAGCCCACTCAGCGCAGTGGCAACTCTCTATCGGATATAATTTCTAATCTTATTTACATTCTCACATGACCAAACCCTTCAAATATCAGGAAATGTTTCCGCTGGGCCCCGACACCACGGAATATTACCACCTGACTTCCGACTATGTTAAGGTTGAAAACTGGAACGGCCACGAAATGCTCGTTGTTGATCCCGAAGCCTTGACCGTACTTGCCCGTCAGGCAACCCACGACAATGCCTTCATGCTCCGTCGCGAGCACAATGAAATGGTTGCCAAAATCCTCCATGACCCCGAAGCTTCGGCCAACGATAAGTTCGTTGCGCTGACCATGCTCCGCAACGCCGAAATCGCCGCAAAGGGTCAGCTGCCTTTCTGCCAGGATACCGGCACCGCCATTATCCACGGCGAAAAAGGCCAGCACGTCTGGACCGACTGCAACGACGAGGAAAAACTCAGCCACGGCGTCTACAAAACCTACACCGAGGATAACCTGCGCTACTCCCAGAACGCTCCTCTGAACATGTACGACGAAGTAAACACCGGCTGCAACCTTCCCGCTCAAATCGATATCCACGCCCACGAAGGCTCGGAATATAAGTTCCTGTTCGTTGCCAAAGGCGGCGGCTCGGCAAACAAGACCTATCTCTATCAGGAAACCAAGGCTATCATCAACCCCAAAACTCTGGTTCCCTTCCTGGTTGAAAAGATGAAGACTCTCGGCACTGCTGCCTGCC
>CAMWSP010000047.1 GCA_947176935.1 uncultured Porphyromonadaceae bacterium
TAGTTAAACTTTGTTAAAAGCCTCTCCCCGCCCCTCCCCTCAAGGGAGGGAGCCCCTTTGCGGCCGTTGGGAGCGAGGGCGTCCCGCCCTCGGTCGGGTCGGAGATGCGAAGGCGGGACGCCTTCACTCCCGAGGGGTTTGCGTAATTGGCGGATTTTTCGTACCTTTGGCGCATTGTTTTTATTCGTTAACCAATTTTATTCACAAAAAATCTACACAAAATGAGAAAGATTCTTTCGTCATTGGCATGCGCATGCATGCTGAGTGTCAGCGCGTTTGCTGCTGATACGGTGCCGTGGAGCAACGACTTCTCGAACTTCAGCAGCTCTATTTCAGGCTGGAAGTATCTGAAGCTGACAAATGCTTCGAGGGCATTTACGGTTTCAAGCGGAGAGCTTTACATCTCTCAGTCGGCAACTTCCGGCCCGAATGATGCCTGGGAGTTCTTTACCGGCAACGGTTTTGAGTTTGAAGCCGGCAAAGGCTATAAATTCGAACTGAAGGCCAGAACGAACAATAGCAACTCTGCCGCGGTGAATAACTTTCAGATTAAGGTGTTCAAGAAGGCGGATATCGATGCCAGCACGAGTAATTATACCAAGCCGGTATGCGAGGTGCTTTCCGGCTCGCAGCTCACCACTGATTTGGCCAAGTTCACAGGCTTTTTCGAGGTTCCGGAAACCGGCGAATATTATCTGGGCCTTCATGTCTATGCCGACTATAATTCGCGTGCGCTTTATTTCGACGATTTCGTGCTGACCGAGGGCTCGATGGATGCCCCCGCCGAGGCCAAGGTTGAGATTACCCCCGACGCCGCAGGCATTCTGAAGGCGCAGGTTAAGGTTACGGCTCCGACCCGCACCATACGCGGCGATGAGCTGAGCGCCATAACCAAAATGGTCCTTACGCGCGACGGCGGCGAAATTGAAACCTTTGTCAATCCCACCCCCGGTCAGGAATTCACCGTGACCGACTATGTCGCCCAGCCGGGCAACCACACCTTCGGCGTTACGGCCTATAACGACAAGGGTCCCGGCGCTATAAGCGAGTCGGTTGCCACTATCGGCGGTATGCCCGAAAAGCAGACATGGCTGAATAACTATCCGTATTGGGCCAAGTATTGCCCCGACGGCCGCATCCGCATCGAATGGCCTGCAACCAACGGCGTTGAGGACTACAGAATCGAGACTCTCGACGGCCGCGTAATTACCGGCGAGCGCGACACCTTTACGGTTATCAACCGCAGCAAGAATGACGCTGAAGTTGTGTGCTACGGTATTTACGACACCGAATTCCAGGCCGGCACTGAGCCGATAGGCTGGCAATATAAGGTCAGCAAGCTCGCGCAGGACGGAACGGCAACCCAGGTGGGGCTGACCAACTATCTCTGCCTGAATAACCAGGTGCCGTATTATCCCAACATGATGACTCAGACCTCGCTCTATGCTTTCACGCTGGATCAGGACTATGAGTACGCATGGCAGTATTATAACAGCAACGGCGGCTATGCCGGCGCCTCGGTGAATCGCCCCTACGGCTACCACGACAAGACCTATTATTATAATAACTGGCTTATTTCTCCCGGCATTATGCTGAGCAAGGATAAGTTCTATCGCGTTAAGCTGACCGGCTGCTCCGACAGCGGCACCACCACCTATACCATCAAGGCGGGTAAGGGCAACTATCGCGACGCGCTCGACATCGTTGTTGCCGAAGATCATCCCATAGTTGACGGCGACAGCTACCTGGCGGTTGTTGAAACCAACGAGATGTTCCTTTCGGTTCCGGAAGACGGCCAGTACTTTATCGGCATCATGGGCTCGATTCCCAACGCCGTGACCAGCGACGCGCTGCGTCTGCGCCGGTTCGACATCATCGAGGTTAACGGCGCCCTGCCCGACAAGCCCGGCAACGTGGCCGTTTCCTACGGCGAAGGCACCATCAGCTTCACCGTGCCCGAAAAGGCAATCAACGGCACCGAAGTTGAGGGCATCGAGAAAATCGAAGTGCTCAAAAACGGCGAACTCTACGAAACCATTACCGAGGGCATTACTCCCGGCGCCAAGCTGTCGGTTAAAATCGAGGTCAAGGCCGGAGTTACCGACGTTTACGCCATCCGCGCCTATAACGCCGCCGGCGAGGGCGAATCGGCTTCGGCAACGGTTTTCGTGCTCAGCACTCCTTATAGCAATGACTTCAACAGCAAGTCGTCGCTCAACGGCTTTACGATGATTAACAATCTGGGCACGGTTCAGAACTTCCATCTGCAGTATGACCAGGTGCGCCTGTTCTACGACGAAGCCGGCAGCGACCACTGGCTCATCACCCCGCCCATTACCCTGAACGCCGGTCAGTACTATCAGCTGAACTATGTGGCCAAGGCCACGGCCGACGATGCCGGCCACATGGAAGTGCGCCTCGGCACCGCCGCAGTTGCCGACTCCATGAAGCAGGTTATTGCCGAACCGTTCGTTTTGAATCAGGAAAACAACATTTTCGGCGGCCTCCACGAGGATTGGTTTACTGTTGAAACCACCGGCCAGTACTATCTGGGCTACCACGTTACCCACGATCCGGGCCGTCATAACCACGAAGTGTATTTCGACAACCTGCAGATTGCCTCCGGCATTGCCGGCACCACTCCCGCCAAGGGCGACCTGGCGGTTACTCCCGCCGCCGACGGCTCGCTCTGGGCCAAACTGAGCTACACCGCTCCGACTCAGACCCTCAACGGCGCCGCTCTGAACGCCAACTCCACCGTGAGCGTTTATTTCTATGTGAACGGCGTGCAGACCGGCGGCAACCAGGCCGACGGCACCGCCAACCCGACTTCGCGCACCTTTAACTGCTATCCGGGTCAGACCGTTTCGATCGACGTTAAGGTTGACGAAGACCTGCCCTACATTTTCAGCGCACGCAGCAACTGGAACGGCCCGCTGACTTATGTTGACGCCTTCGTGGGTATCAACCGTCCGAGCTACCCCGATCCTTCGTCGGTGGTTCTGACCGAAACCCAGCCCTACGGCCACGTCAAGATGACCTGGGATGCTGTGACCAAGGATATTGAAGGCTACGACCTCAACCCTGAAAACCTGGTTTACGAGGTTATGGCTCTGCAGCAGAGCGTCACCAACCCCGAGAACATCGTGGAAGTGCCCGTGCTGACCGACATCAAGGGAACGGAATGTGAGTTCGACGCAATCAAGAGCGACGCCGCCCAGACCATGAAGCGCTACGTTTTGCGCGCCCGCAACACCCGCGGCGAAGGCTCGCAGGGCGTTCTGACTCCCTATGTCAATGTTGGCAAGCCCTACCGTCTGCCCTACCGCGAATCGTTTGCCGGCGAGGATAACCAGCCCGGCGTTCGCACCGCAATCTTCTCCGAAACTCTCGAAGGCGCCATCAACTGGGGCCTGATGACCGACGGCCAGATGTCTGCCAGCTCCGGCGACGGCGACGGTTGCTTCCTTTCGATGGAGGCTCTCGGCATCGGTTGCAAAGGCCGCTTCTTTACCGGTAAGGTTAACCTGGGCAGCGGCAAAAATCCCGGCCTGTCGATGCTGGTTTATAACTATCCCGAATCGGCCGACGGCTCGCGCTCGAGCAACCTGCTGCAGTTCCAGGTGTTCTCCTACGGCGACCGCAAATGGCACGCCCTGGGCGAAGAAAAGTCCGTCAACGAAATCTGCGGCGGCCGCCCCGGCTGGAGCAAAATCAACATTGACCTGAGCGACTATGCCGACCAGGTTGTTGTTTGCGGCATCGATGCGACCTGCATTGCCCACACCTTCACTTCAATCGACAACATTCAGATTTTCGACATCCCCGAGATTGACCTGAGCCTGCAGTCGAACGATGCACCCGTCAGCGTTATCCCCGGCGCCGAATTTACCGTTAAGGTCAAAGTTGCCAACAACGGCCTCGTTCCCACCACTCCCGAAGCGATTGAAATGCTCGTCGACGATGAACTCGTGGCCACCGTTGAGGGCACCGAAATCCCCGTTGGCGAACTCGGCGTGTTTGAATTCACCCACTCCTTCCCCGCAGTTGACCTGGCGGCCGAACATGAGCTGACCTTCCGCGTTAACTGCAACGAGGATGCCGACGCTTCCGACAACATTCAGACCGCAACGGTTGCCCTGCTCGACAAGGCTCTGCCCGGAGTTGACAACCTCGCCGCCGCTACCGACGATAATCACGTTGTTACCCTCAGCTGGGACGCTCCCGCAGCTCCCGCCGAAGGCCGCATCACCGAATCGTTTGAAAACTGGACCGCCGGCGTTGCAAGCCAGCGCGGCTGGACCGCCTACGACGGCGACAAGCACCCCATTATCGGCCTTGGCGCCCCCGGCTATGAATCGGCTCTCGACATTCCCGGCCTTCCCTTCCAGGGCATGGGCTCGTTTGCGGTAATCAACACCGCCGAAGGCCCCGTTCTTCCTGAAATGGGCTATAAGGGCAACACCGGTTCGAACTTCCTGATGTCGCTCAAACCGCTCGGCGACACCGGCTCCGCCGACGACTGGATGATTTCGCCCCTGCTCTCGGGCAACGCCCAGACCGTTACCTTCTTTGCCCGCTGCTACTCGGCAATGTATCCCGCCGGCCTTGAAATCCTCTACTCCGAAGGCGGCATGAGCCTCGGCGACTTCAAGTCGGCTGTTTCCGGCACGATCAGCAACTCGACCTGGGGCGGCTATAGCGTTGAACTCCCCGAGGGTGCCAAGCGCTTCGCTTTCCACAACATCACATATTGCGACGGCGGCTTCTCGCTGATGATCGACGACGTTACCTACGAATCCGCCGCCGGCGCCGAAGTGGCCCTGCTCGGCTATAATGTTTACAGCGAAGCCGAATGCCTGGCATCGCTCGCCGAAACCACCTACACCTTCGGCGAACCGATGGAAGAAGGCGAATACGTGTTCGGCGTTTCCGCCCGCTACGCCAACGGCGAATCGTGTGTAACTCCCGTTAAGGTTATGATTGAAGCCGGCATTGCCAACGTTTCGCTGGCCGACGGCATCCACGTGTTCGGCGGCAAGGGCTGCATCTGCGTTTGCGGCGCCGAGGGCCTCGACGTTGAAGTCTACAACGCCGCCGGCTCGCTCATGACTGCCGGCAAGGTAGGCGCCGACGGCCGCATAGCTGCCGCCAACGGCGTTTACTTCGTTCGCATCGGCGGCGAAAGCTTCAAGGTCCGCGTGAACTGATAACCCTCCCTGAAAATAAAAGCCCCGCCAACCGGCGGGGCTTTTATTTTCTAATTAGACCAATTAGTCTAATTAGTCCAATTCTCTTTTTGAGCAGAGGTCCGCAATCAGGCAGTTGGCGCAGTCGGGGCGCCGGGCCTTGCAAACGTAGCGGCCGTGGAGAATCAGCCAGTGGTGGGCGCGCGGCAGGTCGGCTGCGGGGATGTTGGCCGTCAGGGTGCGCTCGGTTTCGAGCGGGGTCTTGGACCCGGAGGTGAGGCCTATGCGCTCGCTCACGCGGAAAACGTGAGTGTCGACCGCCATGGCCGCATCGCCCCACACAACCGACAAAATAACGTTGGCCGTTTTGCGCCCTACGCCGGGCAGACTCAGCAGGGCGTCCATGTCGTGCGGCACCTGGCCGCCATAGTCGCTGACCAGCGTCCGGGCCATGCCCACGAGCAGCCGCGCCTTGTTGTTCGGATAGGTGCACGAGCGGATAATCTCAAAAACCTCCTCCGGCGTTGCGGCGGCCAGGGCCTCCGGGGTGGGGTAGGCCGCAAAGAGCGCCGGGGTTATGAGATTAACCCGTTTGTCGGTGCACTGCGCGGAGAGAATCACCGCGCAAAGCAACTCAAACGGGTTGGAATACTTCAGTTCGGTTTTCGGGTCAGGCATGGCGGCGCGGAAGCGCTCCATCACCTGCCGGTAGCGCTCGGCGCGCGTCATCGGGCCGACACGAACTCGTCGAGGAACCTTACGTCGTTTTCGGAGAACAGGCGCAGGTCGTTGACGCGATATTTCAGGTTGGTTATGCGTTCAATGCCCATGCCGAGCGCATAGCCGGTGTAGACCTTCGAGTCGATGCCGCAGGCGTCGAGAACGGCCGGGTCAACCATGCCGCAGCCGAGAATCTCAACCCAGCCCGTGTGCTTGCAGAACGCACACCCCTTGCCGCCGCAAATATTGCAGCTGATGTCCATTTCTGCGCTCGGTTCGGTGAATGGGAAATAACTGGGACGCAGGCGAATCTGCGTTTCCGGGCCAAACATTTCGCGGGCAAAGAAGAGCAGCGCCTGCTTGAGGTCGGCGAAGCTTACGTTGCGGTCAACGTAGAGCGCCTCAACCTGGTGGAAGAAGCAGTGGGCGCGCGCCGAAATGGCCTCGTTGCGGTAAACGCGGCCGGGACACACAACGCGAATCGGCGGCTGGGTCTGCTCCATAACGCGGGCCTGCACCGACGAGGTGTGGGTGCGCAGCAAAACGTCGGCCGGATTGCGCGAAATGAAGAAGGTGTCCTGCATGTCGCGTGCGGGATGGTCGGCGGCGAAGTTCATGGCCGAAAAAACGTGCCAGTCGTCTTCGATTTCCGGCCCCTCGGCCAGCGAGAAGCCCAGGCGGGAAAAAATGTCAACTATCTCGTTGCGCACAATGTTGAGCGGATGGCGCGAACCTTGCGGCACGGGAGCGGCCGTGCGGGTCAGGTCGAGCGCGGCTGCCGAGTCGGCGGCCTCTTTTTCCAGGGCTGCGGCGCGCAGGCCGTTGATGGTCTCGGTTGCCAGATTCTTGAGCTCGTTGAGCTTGGCGCCGAGCTCGCGCTTCTGGTCGGCGGGCACGGTGCGGAAATCGTTCATCAGCTGGGAAATGGCGCCCTTTTTGCTGAGATATTTAATGCGGAGCTCCTCAACCTCGGCCTCGCTTGAAGCCTTGAGTCCGGAAATTTCCGCTTTCAGAGATTCGATTTTATTGAGCATAAGCAAAAAAATTTTTTGCAAAGGTACGAAAAAATTATCGGATGAGAAAAAAGTTTTTCAGAGCAGCAATGCCGGCTTCGGCGTCGTTATGGCGCCGAGGCTCTCCTTGAAGTCGCTCAGGCCCGGATTCGGAAGCCCTTCGCCGCCGGTCGGGCCGAGGTCGAAAATGCGCATTCCCAGCGCGCGATAATGTGCGGCCAGGCGCGCGCCCATCACCGTCATACAGTTGCGGGCCGTCGCCTCGGGCAGGTCGCCCCAGTAAATGAGCTGGGCAATTCCGGGCGCCGGGCGGTAAACCATGGCCGATGCCTGCGGGCGGCCCTCCGCGTCGGTGAGCACGAAAAAGTCCGCCTCTACAACCTTAACGGTTTGCAGCACCTGCTCCCGGCTCATCGCCAGCCGGTAGCCTTTGTGCTCGCGGTTGCGGCGAATAATTTCATAGGCTTCCGCGGCCTCGGCGGGGCGCAGGAGCAGCCCGGTGCGCTCGGCGCGGCGCAGCTTGTTGCGGTTGGCCGACGAAAGGTCGGCCTCAAAGTCGCGGCTCAGGTCGAGGTGGTAGTTCCAGTCGCAGTGCATCATCCGGCCGCCGGCGGCCAGAATCCCCATCATGGTTTTGGCGTTCATCGACTGATAATATGGCGCCGGCGGAAGCGTCAGTTCCAGCCCGGGAAGGGCTTCGCGCAGCAGGCACCCTACCTCAACCATGGTTTCCGCGCGGTGCTGCCGGTTGAAATCCAGCATGGCAAACGGCGCCGAAAAGGGCGCGCGCAGGCTCCCGCCAACCCGCCCCACTGTCAGGCCCGCCAGCGGATTGGCCGACGCGTCGAAAATTGCATATCGGTCTACTCTGTCGGCCCTGCATGCGTTTAACTCGGTGAATTCAACCGAGTTATAAACAACCGCCGGCTGCGGAAACGCCCGCCGGTAGTCACGGCCGCTGACCTGCTCAATGGATATCATCGCCGCAAATTTAGCGATTTTTTTGCACGGAACGAAATTTATCAGTAACTTTGCTCCGTAATCGGCGCCGTGAACTATATTGCTCATAACCACGTTACACCTATAAACAACCGTTTAACATCAAAAATTATGGAAAATCAAGTTAACTCTAACATGCCCGCGCCCGAGCGCCCCGACCATCGCGGCAACCATCCGACAACTCCGCAAATCATGCGCAACGTTTTCGGCATTTTCATGATTCTGGTTTATCTGGCAATGGGTGTAGCCTTGTTCTGCAACGCTTTCCGGTGGGATGAGCAGTTTACCTGGCCCCGCATTATCTGCGGTGTGCTGTTGGTAATCTATGGCATCTGGCGCGGTTACCGTCAGTTCAAAGGTATTGATTCCAATATATGAAAATTTCGCATCCTATCCTTGCCGCTCTCCTGCTTGCCGCCGGCGCCCTCAGCGCCTGCGGCTCGAAGCAGCCGGCAAAAAAAATAGAGCAGAAGGTCGAACACATGCAGTTCGCCTGCGACGCCACTTTCGAGAACATCATGGACCAGGAGGTCGATGTTTTCGAATATTACTATAACAACTCCCGGCGTCAGGCGCTGGTGGTGCCCTACTATGTCAGCCAGTCCGAAGCTTTCGACTCGCTGATGAACCCCGACAACTCAATCAAAACCATAGTTGCCGCCCGCACCCTGACCTCGGCCGAAAAGACCCGCCTGCGCAACCAGAAGCGCAAACCCCGCGAGCAGCGCGTGGCCGTCGACGCCGTGGCGCTCATCGTCAACAACCAGAACCCCCAGGAAGCCATTTCAATGGCCGAGCTGCGCCAGGTGCTTTCCGGCGAGGTCAAGTCCTGGAAAGACATGTGGCCCACCAAACTCGACTCCATCCGCCTGGTGTTCGACGACGCCGGCAGCTCCATGGTTCAGTTCATGCGCGACTCCATCAACGGCGGCAAGCCTTTCGGCGCCAACGTCTATGCCGAAGGCTCGGCCCGCAAGGTGTTCGACGCCGTCAGCCGCCACCCCAACGCCCTGGGCATTATCGGCGTCAGCTGGGTCTCCACCGATATGGACGGCACCACCCTCTCAAAAGATGAAATGCGCCGCCGCTCGGAATCGTCAGACACCACCAACCTCGGCTTCAACCCCGAAGTCAAGGTGCTCGCTGTCAGTGCCGACGACTCCAATATGGCCTACAAACCCTATCAGGCATACATTTTCGACGGCAGCTATCCGCTCTTCCGCTCGATTTATATGATAACCACCACCGTTGGCGGCACTCTCAACAACGCGTTCTACTCGTTCGTAACCGGCATGCAGGGCCAGAAGGTCATCCAGCTGACCGGCGTGCTCCCCGCAACCGTCCAGCCGCGCATGGTGCAGATTGCCGGCTCCGACGACTGACGCAATATTAAACCTTTTGAATCGTTATTGTTCTAATAGAATATAAAAACATTAAAAAATAAACCTAATTATATTATCTGTCAACCACAAATGAAACTCAAGTCCTTTATTCTGTCATTGGCAGCATTCTCGGCTGTTTTCGCGTCGGCTCAAAGTCAGGGCCACAAAGATGGTATTGAATACTACAAAATCGACCAGCTCGAGAATGCCAAGGAAATTTTGACTAAAACCCTCCCCGCGGCCGGTGCCGACCGTGCCGAAGCCCTCTACTATCTCGGTGCGATCTCGCTGAAAGAAGGCAAAATCGATGAAGCGCTGAAATATTTCAACGAAGGCATCGAACTCGACCCCAAGAATGGCTATAACTTCGTGGGTCTGGGTGCCGTTGACCTGAAAAAAGGCGATGCCAAAGCTGCTGCCGACCACTTCAGGCAGGCAACCCGCGCTCAGAACAAAGCGTTCATCCATGTTGCCATTGCCCGCTCCTACTACGACGCTGACCCCGTGGCCTACGCCAAGGAACATGAAAAATATATGGAAAGCGCCCGCAAGAAAAACATGAAAGACCCGTCAATCTACGTTATGGCCGGCGACGTCCTCCGCGACAAGGCTCTGGCCAGCGGCGTTGACGACGGCAACACCATCGGCAATGCGGCCTCCGAATACGAACAGGCAATCTATTTCGACGAAAACTCCCCCGAAGCCTACGTTAAATATTCGCGCCTGTATGCCCACATCAACCCCGACTACGCCATCAACCGCCTGCTCGAGCTCAACAAAATCGCTCCCAACTCGGCAATGGCTCAGCGCGAACTCGCCGAACGCTACTACGACTCCGACCGCTGGACCCTTTCCGCCAAGCAATATGGCAAGTACATCGAAAACCCCAACCACTTCGTAAAAGATGAAGAACGCTATGCTGTGCTCCTCTACTTCGGCGAACGCTACGACGAAAGCCTCAACCTTGCCAAGAGCATCCTTTCCAAGCAGCCCAACTCCGCCCAGATGAGCCGCCTGCTCTTCCTCAACCTCGAAAAGAAAGGCGACCTGGCCGGTGCCCGCGCCGCAGCTGAAGATTTCTTCAAAATGCCCGGCGTTTCCTTCACCGCCAACGACTACACCACCTATGCCAACATCCTGAACCAGCTCGAAGACTACGATGCCGAAGTCCTCGCACGCGAAAAGGCCGTTGCCGCCAATCCCGCCAAGACCGAACTGCTCAAGGACCTCGCAACCGCCTACTCCCAGGCCGGTGGCCGCGCAAACCGCGCCGGCGATGTTGAAGCCGCCAATGTCTACTACGTTAAGGCCAAAAACGCCACTGCCTCCTATATCGATGCCGGCTCCTTCGTAACCCAAGACCTCGTTGACCTCGGCAACCGCTGGCAGAACGTGGCCGCAACCTCGCCCGTCGACTCCGAAGAGCGTCAGGTCGCCATCACCGAAGCTATCAAAGCCATCGACAAGGTTATCGAACGCGTCCCCGACAACTATGTGCCCTACCGCAACAAAGCGCGTATGACCATCGTTAAGAACGGCAACAAGCCCGGCCCCGAAACCGTTGCCGCCTACACCAAGATGCTCGAACTCCTCAACGCCGACCCCGAAAACAAAACCAAGCGCGTCGACATCTATCGCGAAGCCTACTCGCAGATTGCCAGCTACCACATCGGCCAGCGCGACGCCGCTTCCGCCAAGGAATGGTATAAGAAGATGCTCGAAATCGACCCCGACAACAAGGCTCTCCTCGACTACATCGAAAAACTCAAGTAAACCCCTTCTCTAATCGGAGCGGGCGCCGCCACGACTCGGCGCCCGCTCCATTATATTATATTATAGCCCATGCTTGAAATCACTCCCGACGAAAAACTCAATGTTGAATCCAAAGCCGTTCAGCTGCTCCAAACGGTGTTTGACCCCGAAATCCCGGTCGACGTTTACTCGCTCGGCCTGATTTACCGCATAGAGTTCACCGACCAGCGCGTTCTGCAGGTCGACATGACCCTGACCGCGCCTTCATGCCCGGCCGCCGATTTCCTGGTCGACGATGCCCGCCTGAAGCTCGAAACTATTCCCGGAGTGAAAAACGTTGAAATCAACATCGTGTTCGAACCCGAATGGACGCAGGACATGATGTCCGACGAGGCCAAACTCGAACTCGGTTTCCTTTAAATGACCCCGCTGAAGCAAACATATTTCCTTTCCGACCTGCACCTGGGCGCGCGCTATTTCCGCGACCCCCGCGAGCAGGAAAAACTCGTTTGCCGCTGGCTCCGCTCCATTGCGCCGACCGCCGGGCGCATTTATCTCGTGGGCGACATTCTCGACTATTGGTATGAATACCGCAACGTGGTGCCGCGCGGTTTCGTGCGTTTCCTCGGAACCTTGGCCGACTTGGCCGACTCCGGAATTGAAATAACCTGGCTTATCGGAAATCACGACATCTGGATTTTCGACTACCTCCCCTCCGAACTCGGAATCCGGGTGGTCGACGGCGTTTTGCGCGAGGAAATCAACGGCCACTCCTTTGTTATCGCCCATGGCGACGGCCTCGGACCCATACCTTTCGCCGAAAACATCATGCGCCGCACCTTCCGCTGCCGCTTCCTGCAGAGGCTCTTCGCCTCCGTCCATCCCCGCTGGACTGTCGGCTTCGCCTACTGGTGGAGCGCCAAAAACCGCTTCCGCCACCACACCGGCCCCAAACCGCAGCCGGCCGACCCCAAACCCCTGCTGCAATGGGTCAGCGAGCAAAATGCCCGCGCCGCCGTTCCGCCGGAATTTTATGTGTTTGGCCATTACCATCTTATGATGCAGCGCGAGGTCGCCGGCTCGAAAGTCACAATTCTCGGCGACTGGCTCTCAAACATGAGTTTTGCAACTTTCAGTGGCTCCGACGTGGTTCTTCATCAACTGGATTTGCAAAAACACGAAAATAATCGTAACTTTGCACCAATCAATTCATCAAACCTTACAAACAGTAAATCATGAGACTCATAATCGAACCCAACTACGCCGACCTCTCCCGCTGGGCCGGTAACTATGTGGCTGCTCAGATCAATGCCGCAAAACCCACTGCCGAAAAGCCTTTCATCCTCGGTCTCCCCACCGGCTCCTCGCCCCTGGGCATGTACCGCCGACTCATCGAACTCTACAAAGAAGGCAAGGTATCCTTCAAAAACGTGGTTACTTTCAACATGGACGAATACGTAGGTATTCCCCGCGACCACGAACAGAGCTACTACACCTTCATGCACACCAACTTCTTCGACCATATCGACATCCCCGCCGAGAACATCAACATTCTCAACGGCAATGCCCCCGACCCCGTTGAAGAATGCAAGCGCTACGAAGAAAAAATCGCCTCCTACGGCGGCATCGACCTTTTCCTCGGTGGCGTAGGTCCCGACGGCCACATCGCCTTCAATGAACCCGGCTCGTCGCTCACCTCAAAGACCCGCATGAAAACCCTCACCAAGGACACCATCATCGCCAACTCCCGCTTCTTCGACAATAACCTCGACCTCGTGCCCAAAACCGCACTCACCGTAGGCGTCGGCACCGTTATGGCAGCCCGCTCCGTTCTGCTCATGGTCAACGGCCACAACAAAGCCCGTGCCCTCCACCACGGCGTTGAAGGCGGCATTTCCCAGCAGTGGACAATCTCCGCACTCCAAATGCACCCCAAGGCAATCATCGTTGCCGACGAAGACGCCTGCGGCGAACTCAAAGTCGACACCTACCGCTACTTCAAGGACATCGAAGCCGCCAACCTCGACCCCGACACCCAGCTCTGATATCCCCCGTCATCTTATATTATAAATAAGGCGACGCCTGCAAAATAGCAGGCGTCGCCGCTGTTTATTTGTCTATCGT
>CAMWSP010000048.1 GCA_947176935.1 uncultured Porphyromonadaceae bacterium
AAACCGTGCCAAAAGTTTTTGGAGATTACTACAATTAGGAATTAGAGATTAGTAATTAGTAATTTGGAGGCGTGGGAGTGAAGGCGGGGACGCCTTCACCGAGGGCGGAAGGGAGCGTATGGCGACGCAACAAAAAAAGGGAGTCAATGCCCCCTTTCTCATTCGTTGTGTGATTAAGAACCAACGTGAGTTCGATATAAAATTCGCCCAAATAATAATAATAATAAAATAATCAGCCATTTAACATTAAGTCAAATAGCTGATTATCTTGGTGATTTTGCGGAAAATTTGTATATTTAAGATGCCAGAATCAAATGCTTTGTATGATTATTGAATAATTGCTAAAATTTTTACGTCCGTAAAATCAATACCCTTACCAAACATACCTTGACCGGCAGATTCTAAAGTTGCCTTGACAATAACCTTTGCAGGCACTATCAATTCAGAAAAATTTTCATCTGTTGACGTTCCCTTGATTACACAATCTAAGTCAGGAGACTTAAAATTAATAAAATACTTATTTTTCCCCAAAAGCGGAGAAATCCTTTGTATTTCCCCTTTTATATAGAAAGTCTTATCTTTATATTTCTCTATGAGAACTTCATTATTACTCAGTTTTATAAAGTACTCTAAAGATTTTGCATGTTGCGAAAGATATTCAATATCCTGTTCTTGTTTTCTCTCGCGTTCTGCCTGCTGTCTTTCGCGTTCTGCCTGTTTCCTTTTTTGCAATTCTTCCTGTTCTATTTCTTGTTGTCTCTTATGAACGGCTGCGATTGTATTGTCGCGTAATTCTGTAGGTGTTTTACCGGTAATACTCTTTATTGCGTTTCGACTCAATAGCTCATAAGCTCTTATAGATTTAAGCCATGTCTTAGGATCTATTGTTGTACCATCTGCAAAAACCACCTTACAGTTGCTGTAGGAATCCCAGTATCTCCAATCAGGTATACTATAGCTACCCCAAAATACAGGGTACACAAACTCTCCAATAACAGTATCGCCATTGGAAAATTTGTATTTTCCCTTGTAATTATCGTTTTCATTAGGTTTAATCGGGCCAAAATATTCATCTCCATTTTCAAACACAACATGCCAATTTACGTCTGATCTTAACGCAATAAGCCAATTAGCATCTGGTAATCTTAATTCCTTGTCAATAGTTAATATAAGATTAAGCGAATCGGTTGTTGTTTCAACGAGTTTTGGCCTTTCTCGACCCAGTGGCAGGGATATATCAGTAATATCAATAGCTACATAGATTTTCCCGTCATTTTGTTTTATTGCGTGCAATGGAAGTCGATATTCTACTTTGCCATGATATCTTTCAATATTTATAACATCTACTGAAAGTGGTACAATTTCCTTTATATTATAAAAAGGTGCGACTTCTTTTTTGATTTTTTTACTTTTTTTATCGGCTATAAATTTACCGTCAACGGTATTTTTTATTAAAAAGCGACCAATTATGCTATCTTCAGTACTTGTATACCAGACATTATTTCCGAAATGATATGATTTATCGGGATTTAATTTTTGATAAAACGTTCCGTCAACGTATGTAGAATTACCTATGCGTGAAACTTTACCTTTTAACATTAATCCACACACATTGTTCATCATTTCATGGATTTCAATAGGAGATCCATCCGCGAACTGTTTTTGTTTGTCAACCCATCCAATTATTTTGAATGGCAAATCAGCCAATGTTACCTCTTTGAAAGTTTCTTTGTTTTTAGCGACATATTCATCTATTTCCATAGAGGTTGCCTTTGCATTAAAAAACGGCAAAAGTATCACTGAAAACAATATTAGTCTAATTTGTATATTTCTCATAAGGTATCTGATATTATAGTTTTTGCCATTTTTCATTCTTGGAATTGACCCCTTTATAATTAGGAGATTCGTGTTTACCTATTGGGCGAATCCCCAGGATTTCATTATGTTTTGAAAGATATTTACCTATTTCAGAATGCATATGTTGAAATGCTTCTTCTTCAGAGAAAACAGACATAAAGTCGAGTAATGCAGTATAATATTCATATGAATAGCTTAGCCTTAAGATTGAAATAAATTCATGAGAGTCAAAATCATAGTCATTTTCATCTCTCTTGTTAAAGACGCCTATTATATTGCGGCAGATGTCATGATTAACAGGTAATTTCATATAATAAAGATTGTGCCGCGGTCGTCCTCTCGTTGGCGTTAATTGATTGGTTTATATGAGAAAAGCGTAGGAGTCTGTATCTGTTACCGTCCTACAACCTGAGGCTTCTCGCATTGCCTAATCGAAGTCGGACGGCAACGCAGAGGCCCTACGCATGTATATGCTATCAGCGCTTCCGGCCATATTTCTCGCGAAATAGCGTGCCGAAAACGGTAATATACATACCAACGGGCATCTACCGTTGCTCAACCCTTGACTTCGATTTGAAATTTTGCGAGAATTTCAGGTTGTCAAGAATCAGCGCGGATAAACGCTTTCTATTATGTCTTTTTGCCAGCCCACCTGCTTACCCCGACCGGGGCCTCTGCAAGACGGTCTGCGTCGGCAAAGTTACTAATTTAATTAGTAATTAGCAAGTAGTAATTAGTAATTTTTGTTATTGCTGTCCGACACAGCTATACATGCTCATGATAAACTTTAACATACTTTTCTTCGTTATGATTTTGTAAGTAGCGAAATTATTATTAACTTTGCACTATGAAATACGGGTAGTTTCCCCATAAAGAAATACTTCGAGTGCGAAAGCAACGATTTTAGGGGCTGGGGCGTCTCCCGGTCGGAAAGGGTTCTCAAACGAGACCCCTTTTTTGTGTCTACTTATCAGGAAATATCTTTAATCCAAGAAGTTTACCATTACTGGCATAAATATTTGATGCAATAACATCAAACGACGGATGCCGTTTCTCAGGGTTCAGCACATATCTTGATATTGGGTAGGCTATCAAATCGGCAACCTGCAACCCAAATACATTTTCAGTTTTTTTGCTAAATCCGAAACGCCCCATATGCTCGGCTAATCTTTCAGGGCTTACATAATGCATTCCACACAACGTAAATACTGGAAAATTATGGTCGTATGCGGCAAGAGTATGGTCGCCACATTCATCTATATATAAATTATATTTAGGTTTACTTGCCATAATTCTACCGGCGGTAATACCGTCGTTGCTGAGAAGGAATTACTAATTTCTAATTACTAATTGATTGTAGATGCGGAGGCAGGCGTAGGCGTCGAGGGCGGCGTAGCGTTGCTGGGCCAGGGTGAGTTCAACGGCTTCCCAGTTGGAGAGGCGCTGGGCCTTGGATATGCGTTTGCCGAAGAGGAGGGCGTAGATTTTGGTCAGCGAGGCCTCGCCGATGCCGTAGTTCTTGACCAGCTGCTGCAGCTCGATGAAGCCTTTGGGCTCTATGGGCGCCAGGCGGTTGAGCACATGGAAGTCATCCTTGGTCGAAAGGCCGATTTTTGTGACTTTTTCGCTTTCAAGAAATTCGCGGAGTTCGGGAAAGAGCCCTACCCTATTCAGGCGGATAAGAAAACAGATGTCGGGGGTGGAGAGCTGCATGAGCGACACTTTGTGGTTGTCGTACTTGCGGAAGTTGGGGCGCGTTTCGGTGTCGAAGCCAACGAGGGGCTGATCCATCAGAAACTTCACGGCTTTAACGGCGCGGTCGAGGGTCTGGATTATTTCGATTCGCCCGGTGAACTGCTCGGCGGGGAGCTGGGCAAGGGCGGCTTTATCTATGGTTTTGAGTTCCATGCGGGTTATTTTACGCGCATCAGCGTCATGCCGTCGCGCAGGGGAAGGATTACGGGTTCGAGCCTGTCGGCCAGGCTTTTGACTAAATCATTAAATTCGCGGATTCCGCGCGTCTGCGCGTCGGTTTCCGCCGGGTCGGCAACTTTACCGGCCCAGAGGGTATTGTCGGCGATAATCAGTCCGCCGGGCGCCATGCGCGGCAGAATCAGCTGCAGATAGCGCGAGTATTGGCGCTTGTCGGCATCGATAAACACCAGATTCCACGGTCCGGGAAGCTCCCCGGCCAGCTCGGCGGCATCGCCGATATGGAGCCGGATGCGCGGGTCGGAGCTGAACAGCTCGGTCAGGGTATCGGCATCCTCGTCGTTATGTTCAACCGTGTGGAGTTCGCCGTTGGGGGCCAGGCCCTCGGCAAGGCAAAGTGCGGAGTAGCCGGTAAAGGTGCCCAACTCCAGAATCCGCTCGGGAGCGCAGAGCTTAGACAGAAAGGAGAGCACGCGGCCCTGCAGGTGGCCGGAACACTGATGGGGATAGAGATGATGCAGCTGCGTCCGGCGGTCGAGTTGCGCCAGATGGGTCGGCTCGGCGGCTATATGGCTGAGAATGTAGGATTCCAGGGCGTTATCCACGCACCAGGGCCTCCACCCCCAACCGGTAGCCATATAGGCCGAAACCGGCTATTACGCCGCGGCAAACGGGCGATATGAGCGAACGATGGCGGATTTCCTCACGCGCATGAACATTGGAGATATGCACCTCAACCACCGGCAGCTCTATGGCAGCGATGGCATCGGCCAACGCGAGCGAAGTGTGGGTATAGGCGCCGGCGTTGAGCACTATGCCGGCATAGTCGGAGTTGAAGCCTACCTGGTGTAGTTTGTCGATGAGTTCGCCTTCGTGATTGCTCTGGAAATATTCTATTTCGGCGATTTCGGAGCAGAGGCCGAGGGCATGGTCCATGGTCTGCGAGCCGTAGATTTCCGGTTCGCGGCGACCGAGCAGGTTGAGGTTCGGACCGTTGATTATCAGAACTTTCATAGGATTTCGGAGAGATTGGTAATTATGGGTATTCGGGCCGCGGCAAATTCGCGGGCCACAATGGATTCTTTGTCAGCAACGATGCCGGTGCTGACGCCGTTCATCTGCTCGTAGGGGTTCTCGCTCATGCCCACCCACTCTATGCGGTCGGCTATGGCGAGCGCTTTGGTGCGCTTGAGAATGGGGCTGACGGTTTTAGCCTCGCCCTGCCCTACCACCCGCAGCCGCCAGGGTTTGCCGGCGCGGGCGCCCAAATCCTCTATGACCTGACGCAAGTTGCAATCGGGAGTGATGTTTCCGAGCCACATCAGCAGGGGCTCGCCTCCGGGTTCGGGATGGCTGACTTCAACCTCGGGGAAGTCGGGCATGGGCCGTTCGGGCATCAGCCGCATCGGCTCGGGGCGACCAACCAGCCGCAGCGCGCCCCCGAAGGCAGCGCGCACCTGCGGCGAATGCAGGTAGATTTCAAACTCCTGGCCGGGCAAATGGCGCAACACGCGCGAGATTCCGAGCGATGCGAACCAGCCCGTCATCGGGCAGGCCACGGGGGTGACTCCGGCGCGTTCCATGCGGCGGCGCAGGTCGGCATTGCCGGCGGAGAGCAATATCGCGTCCTCCGAGGCCCTGGCGGAAAGGAGCGCGGTGGTCGAGGCTCCGCTCCAAACGTTGGTATCGGCAGTTACATGAACCTGAATCATCGCGCCAGAATGTCGGTATAGAAGTCAATATAGGCCCTGGCGGTGGTATCCCACGAGAATTGGCGGGCATGAAGAATGCGCGCCTGCGGATTCTGCGGCTCAGCCAGGCGACGCTCCAGCTCGGCAGCCATAGCGTCGGGCGTGAGGTCGGGCCAATAGTAGGCCTGATCGCCGCCAATTTCGGGCAGACTGGTCAGAGTCGATAGGAACACCGGCTTGCCGAAGTGCATGGCCTCCAACGGGGGCAGGCCGAAGCCCTCGGCTTTAGACGGGAAGAGAAACGCGGAGCAGTTGGCGTAGAGCCAGGTCTTTTCCGCGTCGGTGACGCGCCCGGTCATAACTACGTTTTTATGCGCCGCGGCTATACGCTCCAGCTCCTTATCCTTGCAGTTTCCGGCGAGCACAAGAGTGCGCTGCGGCAGGCGCTCCATCATCTCAACGAGCAGACGGGCGTTTTTATACTCGTCGAGACTCGAAAGATGAAGCAGGAAGTCGCCTTGGGGGGCGGCGGCAGGGCGCTTCATGCAGCCGGCGTCGGGCGGAGTGACACCGTTATATATAACGCGCGAGGGCTGATCGTAGGGAAAATGACGGGCCACATCCTCGGCTGCAAAGCGCGAGATAAACGCCAGATGCGACGCCTTGGCCACGCGCGATTTGAAGCGGCCCTCGGCATGGCGGTAGCTGCGCCCGGTTTTGGTGTGGGCGAAGTTAATGTCGTGGACCGTTACGAGTTGGCGCTTGACTCCCGGCAGGCTCTTAACGGTGCATATCTGATGCAACGCATGGAAAAGATCGGCCTTGACCATCGGAACAGTGCGCATCAGCTTGGCCTTGAAATCCGACGCCTCGATATATTCGGCTTCCGGCCCGAAACAGCCTGTCATGCCTGGCGGCACGATGAAAACCAGCTGCATCCAATGGGGGCGGATTCTGACCAACCGAGTGCACACCTGAAAGGCATATTCACGCAGGCCGCAGGGAATATAGCCCGCGGCCAGCGCTTCAATCACTATGCGTTTATTTTCAGTCATTTGAGCAAATCGGGGCGCAGAAGCCTGGTGCGCTCATAGGCCTGCTCCTGGCGCCATTCGGCAATCTTGGCTTCATGGCCGCTCAGCAGAATATCGGGCACCTTCCAGCCCTTATAGTCGGCCGGACGGGTATAGACCGGCGGCGCCAGCAGATTATCCTGAAACGAATCGCTCAGGGCGCTCTGCTCGTCGCCGAGCACTCCGGGAATCAGCCTGACCATAGCGTCGGCAATCACCACCGCAGGAATCTCGCCACCGGTGAGAACATAGTCGCCGATGCTGATTTCCTTGGTTATCAGGTGTTCGCGTATACGCCAGTCAATGCCTTTATAGTGGCCGCAGAGAATAATCACGTTGTTGAGCAGCGAAAGGCTGTTGGCCATAGGCTGACTGAGCAGCTCGCCGTCGGGCGAGGTGAAGATAACCTCGTCGTAGTCGCGCTCGGCCTTCAGGGCGCTGATGCAGAGGTCGACCGGCTCAATCTGCATAACCATACCGGCCTCGCCGCCAAAGGGATAGTCGTCGACCTTACGGTGCTTGTTGGTCGAATAGTCGCGCAGATTGTGGACGTGGAATTCGGCCAGACCTTTGGTTTGGGCGCGCTTGAGTATGGAGCAGTTCAGCGGCGACTCCAGCATTTCGGGCAGAACAGTCAGAATGTCTATGCGCATTTACTTGATGCTGAAAGCCTTTTTGAGTTCGTTGACCATATCTTCCTTCTCCCAGGCAAAGAGTTCAACGTCGATCAGACGCTCTTCGGGTTCATAGGGCGAATGGAAGCGCTTGGTTATGCGCTGCGGAGTGCGGCCGAAGTGGCCGTAGGTGGCGGTTTCAAGATAAATCGGCTTACGCAGACCGAAACGCTGCTCGATAGCAAAGGGGCGCATGTCGAACAGGCCGTCGACTATGGCGGAAATTTCGGCGTCGGTCATGTTGACCTTGGCGGTGCCGAAAGTGTTGACGTTGAGGCTTACGGGGCGGGCAACGCCGATGGCGTAGGCAACCTGCACCAGAACTTCGTCGGCAACGCCGGCGGCAACGAGGTTGCGGGCTATATGGCGTGCGGCATAAGCGGCCGAGCGGTCAACCTTGGAGGGATCCTTGCCGGAGAAGGCGCCGCCGCCGTGGGCACCGCGGCCGCCGTAGGTGTCGACAATGATTTTGCGTCCGGTCAGACCGGCATCGCCGTGAGGGCCGCCGATAACGAACTTGCCGGTGGGATTCACATGGAGAATAACCTCGTCGGGGTTATAGAGCGTGGCAACCTCGGGGGTGAGCTGCGCCAGAACGCGCGGCATGAGGATGCTGCGAACGTCGGCTTCGATTTGGCGGCGCATGGCTTCGTCGTCAGCGTCGAACTCGTCGTGCTGCGTGGAAACGACTATGGTGTGGATGCGCACCGGCTTGCGGGTTTCGCCGTCGTATTCAACAGTTACCTGGCTCTTGGAGTCGGGGCGCAGATAGGTCATCTGCTTGCCTTCGCGGCGGATTGCGCTGAGCTCGCGCAGAATCAGGTGGCTGAGTTCGAGAGTGAGCGGCATGCGGTTGGCGGTTTCATTGACGGCATAGCCGAACATCATGCCCTGGTCGCCGGCGCCCTGCTCGGCCAGTTCGGAGCGCTCGACGCCCCGGTTGATGTCGGCGCTCTGCTCGTGGAGAGCGGAAAGGAGGCCGCAGGCTTCGGCATCGAATTTCAATTCGGAGCGGTTATAGCCGATTTTGGCAATAACTCCGCGCACAACTTCGTGTAAATCAACATAGGCGCTGCTTTTGACCTCGCCGGCAATAACGACCTGGCCGGTGGTTACGAGGGTTTCGCAACCGACCTTGCTGTTGGGGTCGTAGGCAAGAAACTGGTCAAGAATGGCGTCGGAAATCTGGTCGGCAACCTTGTCGGGATGACCCTCGGAAACCGACTCGCTCGTGAAGAGGTAGTTCATAGGTTTAATGGGTTTTTAGCATTTTTTATTATGGTGGTTGCAAGCAGACAAATTTGTCCACCTTCAAAGTTTAATCGTCGTCGCTATCGTCCTCGCTGGGGATTTCGAAGGTTGGAATATCCCTGAGTTCGATTTCGAAGCGCAGCGTTGAGTAGGGCGGAACATTACTGTTCGAAGTGCTGCCGCCGTAGCCGCTGGTGTAGGGAATGATGATTTCCGTTTTGTCGCCAACGTGCATCTGCTCCAGCGCCAGGACCCAACCATCAATCATGGTGGTGGGCGACATGGTCACCACGCTGTCGGTTTTGGCATAGGAGGAGTCAATCTGAGTGCCGTCGTAGAGCCAGCCGCGATATTTGACTGTCACGGTCGAGTTAAAGAGCGGCACGAGATTAGCGGATGTTTCGGTAGTGTCGTTGAGCCAGCGCACAAGCACGCGGGATTCGTTGTTCCACTTGGCGGTAAATTGAGTGTACTTGCCGCTGGCAAGCTGCTCCTGATACCAGGCTTCGTTGGCTTCGCGCCATTCGGTGTAGTCGTCCCAGCGCTTTTCGTCGTCGGACTTATGGCAGGCACCGAGGCCGAGAATCAGCCCGGCGGCAACAATGGCTTTTGGCAGAATGGAGAGTTTCATCAGAAGCTAACTTTAGGAGCCACATCCGCGCCCTCTTGCGCGGAGAAATACGGCTTTTTGGTGAAGCCGAAAAATCCGGCGAAAATATTGTTGGGGAATAGTGAAATCTCGGTGTTATATTCGCGGGCCACTTCATTATAGTCGCGGCGGGCAACCTGAATTCGGTTTTCAGTGCCGGCCAGCTCATCTTGGAAGCGCATGAAGTTTTCATTGGCTTTCAGTTCGGGATAAGCCTCGCTGACGGCGAGCAGCGACTTCAGCGCTCCGCTGAGCTGGTTCTGGGCCTGCTGGAACTTTTGCAGGGTCTGCTCGTCGAGCTGGTCAATGCTGATGTTGACGCTGCCGGCCTTGGCGCGCGCCTCGGTAACCTCCTCGAAGGTCGACTTTTCGTGGGCGGCATAGCCTTTCACGGTCGATTCGAGATTGGGAATCAGATCGGCACGGCGCTGATACTGGGTTTCAACGTTGCTCCAGGAGCTTTCAACCTCCTGAAACGAACGGGTCATCGAATTATACTTGCTGCATCCGGCACCGCAAAGGAGCACGAAGCCGCCGATAATAACAACCGCGATAATGATTAGGGCTTTTTTCATTTTATTTCAGTTTACGCAGGAGAGAGTTGATGCTTACGCAGTCGTGGATGAGCTTATGGAGGTCGGCGATGTTTACGCGGGTCTGCTCCATGGAGTCGCGGTGGCGCAGCGTAACGGTGTTGTCCTCCAGGGTCTGGTGGTCAACGGTGATGCAGAAAGGAGTGCCGATGGCATCCTGGCGGCGATAGCGCTTGCCGATGGAGTCTTTTTCGTCGTAGTGGGTGGCGAAGTCAAACTTCAGCTCGCCAACGATTTCGCGGGCCTTTTCGGGCAGGCCGTCTTTCTTGACCAGAGGCATAACGGCGCACTTTACGGGAGCCAGCGGAGCGGGCAGGTGGAGCACAACTCGCTTGTCGCCGCCCTCGAGCTGCTGCTCCTCATAGCTGGAGCAGAGAACGCTCAGGAACATGCGGTCAACGCCGATTGAGGTTTCGATAACGTAGGGGGTATAGCTTTCGTTGAGTTCGGGGTCGAAGTATTTAATGTTTTTGCCCGAGAATTTTTCGTGTTGCGAAAGGTCGAAGTTAGTGCGCGAGTGAATGCCTTCCACTTCCTTGAAGCCGAACGGCATCTGGAATTCGATGTCGGTTGCGGCGTTGGCATAGTGGGCGAGCTTTTCGTGGTCGTGGTAGCGATATTTTTCGTCGCCCAGGCCGAGAGCCTTGTGCCATTTCAGGCGGAATTCCTTCCAGTTCTGGAACCATTTCCGTTCCTCGCCGGGACGAACAAAGAACTGCATTTCCATCTGTTCGAACTCGCGCATGCGGAAAATGAACTGGCGGGCAACGATTTCATTGCGGAAGGCCTTGCCGATTTGAGCGATGCCGAAAGGAATGCGCATGCGGCCGGTTTTCTGAACATTGAGGAAGTTCACGAAAATGCCCTGGGCGGTTTCGGGACGCAGGTAAACGGTCATGGCGCCGTCGGCCGTGGAGCCCATTTCGGTTTTGAACATCAGGTTGAACTGACGAACTTCGGTCCAGTTGCGGGTGCCGGAAATGGGGCAAACGATTTCGCGGTCGATGATGATCTGGCGGAGTTCCTCGAGGTTGCCGTCGTTCATGGCCTTGGAGAAACGTTCGTGGAGAGCCTCGCGCTCTTCAACGAGCTTGGCCACGCGCTCGTTGGTTTGACGGAACATTGCTTCATCGAAGCTTTCGCCGAAACGCTTGCGGGCTTTGGCCACTTCTTTTTCGATTTTGTCGTCGATTTTGGCTATGTCGTCTTCAATCAAAACGTCGGCGCGATAGCGCTTCTTGCTGTCGCGGTTGTCGATGAGCGGGTCGTTGAACGCGTCAACGTGGCCGGAAGCCTTCCAGATGGTCGGGTGCATGAAGATGGCGCTGTCGATGCCCACGATGTTTTCGTGGAGCAGGGTCATTGCGTCCCACCAGTAGCGCTTGATGTTGTTTTTGAGTTCTACGCCATTCTGGCCGTAGTCGTAAACGGCTGAAAGGCCGTCGTATATTTCGCTGGACTGGAACACGAAGCCATATTCCTTAGCGTGAGAAACGATTTTTTTGAAAACGTCGTCTTGTTGTGCCATAATCAATAAGTTGAATTTTCTGTTAGATTCTAAGCCGCAAATTTACGAAAAGTTCCTCACTTCCGCAAATTTATTTCGATTATGTCGTTGAGGTTCGTGGAGAAAAGTCGCGATTCATGTTCGCGTCGCGTCAGGCCGCTGAACGTGCAGTCGACCGAGGCCAGATGCAGGGCGTTGCGATTGGCGGGCGAGGCGGTGATTTTATCCACGGCCGCCATGAGCCGGCGCCGGCGGTCGCGGTCGTCGCGGTCGGCAAACAAGCTGCCGGTCACCGCGTTGGCATCCATGCAGTGAGTAATGGTGACTCCCGCCTTTTTATAGCCGTAGCCCGGGCGGAAAGCGGCCTGCAGAGCCTTGAGCGCCGCCTGAACAAGCTCGGCGGTATCGTCGGTCGGATCGGCCAGGCGCTGCGCAACCGAGTTGAAATATTGCGGGCCGGAAGTGTGGAACCGATTGGTTGCCACAAACACCTCCAGCGCTCCGGCAACCAGATGCTGCTCGCGCATCCGGCGGGCAACTATTGCGGTGAATCCGGCTACGGCCTTGCGCAGCTCTTCGAAGTTGAAAATATCGGCCTGGAACGACCGCGAGCAGGTTATGGTTTTGCGCTGCGGAGGCACTATTTCGCGGCTTATACACGACTCACCGTTGAGCTCGCGCCACATGCGCAGGCCCACTATGTTGAATAAATCCTTCACCCGGTCTTCAGCAAGGTCGGCCAGCTGCAGAGCGGTTGTGAGCCCCTGGCGCTGAAGTTTGGGCAGATTGCGTCGCCCCACGCCCCACACATCGCCGATTGCGGTGAGCGACAGGGCTTTGCGTCGCTTTTCATCGGAGTCGATTACGCAAGCGCCACGATAGGCGGGATATTTCTTCGCGAAGCGCGCCGCAACCTTGGCCAGCGTTTTGGTCGGAGCCAGCCCCAACGAAACCGGGATGCCGGTGTTGCGCCTGACCGTGCGCACTATTTCGCGCCCCAGGTCGGCCCAGTCGCCCATGGCATCGTTGAAAAACATAAAACCCTCGTCGACCGAATAAATCTCGATTTCTTCGCAAAACGACCGCAAAGTCATCATCACCCTACCCGACATGTCTTCATAAAGCCGATGATTGCCCGAAAACACAAACGCTCCGTTGGCTTCGGCCTGCTCCTTGATTTTGAAATAAGGGTCGCCGCGCCTGAAGCCGAGAGCTTTGGCCTCGTTGCTGAGCGCAACGGCGCAACCGTCGTTATTGCTCAGAACAATAACGGGCCGGCCGCACAAAGCGGGGCGGAACACCCGCTCGCACGACACAAAAAAGTTATCGCAGTCGGCCAGCCCGATCATCGGCGACGGCGGTTGTTTTTAATCGTGTAGACCACCACTCCCCAAACCATGAATTCATTTTCGGGAGTGACCTCGATGGGCTGATAATTATGGTTCGACGGCATGAGAAACAGCTTTTTCGACCGGCGGTCGAGCTTTATGCGTTTCAGAGTGAAGTCGCCGTCGAGGCAGCAAACCGCCAGGTCGCCGTCTTCCGGCTCCAGCGACTTGTCAATCACCAGTATATCGCCCTCGGTTATGCCCTCATCGCGCATTGAATCGCCCACCACCCGGCCATAGAAAGTCGATGCCGGATGCTGAATCAAGTCGCGGTTAAGGTCAATCGTTTCGCCGGCATAATCCTGAGCCGGGCTCGGGAATCCGGCGTGAATCCCCGAGTCGGCATATTCGAGCTCCAGGCTCGAGTCCGTATCTGCTCTGAAAATTTCCAGTTCCATACCCACAAAGTTACAAAATCTTTGCCCACCGGCCATAAAATTTCAAACATTTAACTCCCTTAACATAAAGTTTAGCTACAAGGTTAACGTATATAGT
>CAMWSP010000049.1 GCA_947176935.1 uncultured Porphyromonadaceae bacterium
TCCTCCTCATGTCTACGACAAGGCTGCCGACGACGACTATCTGACCCAGGCCTCGCAGAAACTCGACCGCAAGGAGGACGAGGAGAACCTGGTCATGGATGTGGTGCTGAAAAAGGAATACTCCATCGGTTTGGTGGCGTCGGTCGAGGGCGGCTATGGCACCGACAACCGCTATATGGGCAAGGTGTTCGGCCTCGGATTCACCGAAACCGCCCGCATCAGCCTTTTTGCCAACGTCAATAACCTCAACGACGCCAGTGAGCCTTCCGATGACGGCAAATACTGGTATGGCGGTCGCTATGGCAACGGCGACACGCGCGCAATAAAGGGCGGTCTGGACTATAACTTCGAGCCGAAGGGCGACAAGTTCCGCGCCAACGGCAGCGTTACGGCCGACCGCGTTACGCGCAACGTTGTGCAGAGCCATGTTTCCACGCTGTTCTATCCGAGCGGCGACCTTTACCGCCGCGATGCGTCGAATTTCCGCAATGTGTCGACCAAGGTCAATACGCGCCATAGGCTGACCGTGCGCCAGTCGGTTCTCTATCTTGAAGTGCGGCCCGAATTCGGGTGGAGCCGCACCAGCAACGACTCACAGAGCCGCGAAGCTACCTTTAATCAGAACCCCGCCGAAACGAGCCGCAACGAGGCTCTCGACTCGGTGTTTGCCCGCCCCGGCTCGCGGCGCTATAACGACATTCTGCTCACTCGACTGCGCTCGGCATCCATGACGGAAACCGATGCGCTAAATGGCCGCTTCTACGCCAACGGTACTCTCCGCTTTCCGGAAGTTCCCGGTCGTTTCATCGTTTCGCTAAACGGTAACTATGACCGCTCCGAAACCCGCAAGGATCAGATTTATGCCCAGGCCTTCGGCGGCGCAAACCCTTCAACCGCCGTGCCGACCAATAATAACCGCTTCGACGACCAGACCCCCGAAACCGGCCGCTTCTCTGCCTCCGCCCGCTATGAACGCGACTGGACCGAAATGGGCGAGAAGCGCAGCACCAAGTTCTCAATCAATGTTGGCTCCGGCTATAACTATTCACGTGTGGCCCACGACTATAACCTCTTTGCCGCAGACCTCGAGCCGCAGCAGGCTGAAACGGCCCTGCCGTCGCTCGCCTGCTCGCCAACGCTCATTCAGGACCTGCTCAACTCCTATCATTCCATAAATAACGACCACAGCATTGATTCCAAAGTCGGGTTCAACTTTTCGAGCGAGCCGGTTGAGCAAACAGACTCAGGTTTGAATCCAGGATTCAGAGCCGGCATCGGACTCACCCATAAGTATCGCTCCAATGCTCTGGACTATAACACCGACCTGCCCACCCATGAGTCGGTTCTGCGCCGGACCAATAACTTCTCGCCTACGGCGTCGGTTTCCTTCTTCTCCTCCAACAAGGTGCGCTACAGCTCCATTTACCTCGACTACAGCCTCTCTACTTCGGATCCGTCGCTGAATCTGTTTCTGCGCCAGCGCAACACCGGCAATCCGCTCATGATATATGAGTATAATGCCGACAATCTCCGCTCGTCGATGACCCATAGAGTCGGCCTGTATAGCTACGTGTCCGGCCGCGGCGACAAGCGCTATTATATATCGGGTCACGGCAGCTTCAACCTGACGCGCGATGCCATAGGCAACGCGTCGACCTACAATCCGCTGACCGGCGTAACGACCTATACGCCCATGAATATCAATGGCAACTGGACTGCAAATTTCTGGCTTTACGGCAGTTACTCCTGCGGGGCCGAGAAGCAGATTTCCTTGTGTGGCCAGCTTGGTGTGGACTATGATAACAGCGTTGACTTCCTGACCACTGCCGCCGACCCCGAACGCTCGCTGGTGAAGAACCTCAACCTTTCGGTGAATTTCGAACCCGACTATAAGTTCAAAAACGGCTCAACCATTAAAGTCGGTTTTTCAGCCGAGTGGAATAACGCCCGCGGCACACGCCCCGACTTCCGCCCCATCTCGGCCATGGAATATTGGGCCAGGATTGGCGGTATGGCCAAGCTCCCTTGGGAAATGGAGCTGCGCTCCGATTTGAAGGTTGAGTGGAAGCGCGGCTACGAGCTGGCGGAGATGAACCGCGCGCAGTGGCTCTGGAACGCCGAGCTGCAGAAGTCGATTCTCAAAGGCAACCTGACGTTCAAGCTCGTTGGCCGCGACATACTCGGCCAGATTCGGTCCTACTCCCTGCACGTCAACGCCCAGGGCCGCTACGAATCCTGGACCAACACTATTGGCCGCTACGCCATGCTCTCGGTCATCTACCGCTTCAACAAATCCCCCAAAAAGCGCGACTGATTATGCAAATCGCATTATGCGATTTGCATAATGCGGAAATTATTGCTATCTTTGCAAAAATTTTTCTTATGAATATACCTCGAAATCCGTTTATTTTAGGGCATAGAATTAGTCGTCCGTATTTTTGTGACCGGGAAAATGAGCAGAGGGCTCTGACTTCCGCTATGATCAACGGGCGCAATGTTGTGTTGATCTCTCCACGCCGAATGGGAAAAACCTCTCTGGCTTATGTTTCAATCAGTGACTCCGAGGAAATTGAAAGTGATTATATCACGTTTTTTATTGATATTCTTCAAACCGGTTCGCTGGCTGAATTTACTTTTTTGCTCGGAAAGGTTGTGTTCGACACCTTAGCCGCAAAATCAGCAACGAGAGTGCGTGGTTTTCTGGCGGCCTTAAAGTCGCTGAAAGGGTCATTCGGATTTGATGCCATAAGCGGAACTCCTACTTTCAATATCCAGCTGGGAGATATAAAGCAACCGGAATATACGCTTGACGAAATTTTTTCATATATAGAGCAGTGTGAAAAACCTGTTATAATCGTGATAGATGAGTTCCAGCAGATTACCAAGTATCCCGAAAAGAATGTAGAGGCTCTTCTACGCAGTCATATTCAGCGGCTGACGAACGCCTCCTTTGTTTTTGCCGGAAGTGAGAGGACTATTCTCCAGGAAATGTTTGCATCGTCGAAACGTCCGTTCTATAACAGTGCGGAGATTATGCATTTAGGACCGATAGATGAGAATATTTATGTCAATTTCGCGCAGAAGCTGTTCTCTGACTATGGTAAATCGCTGGAAGAATATCCTGTGCGCCTTGCTTTCCAACTTTTTGAGGGAAACACGTTCTATATGCAGCGCGCCATGAATATTGCGTTTGCGGAAATTTCTCGCGGCGATATTTGCGGCGAAGGAACCGTTCGGCGTGCCATCAAATCTATGGTGGCGGCCAATGAAGTCGTGTTTCGTGAGATTTTGTCAAACATGAGCGTTCAACAGAAGTTGACGCTCTACGCCATAGCCAAAGAGAGGGCGGTGGTCAATCCGTTAAGCGGCAAGTTCGTTAAGGACCATTCGCTGACATCGGCCAGTTCGGTTCAAAGCGCGTTGCTGAAACTGACCAAATCGGGAATAGTAACTAAAACCGAAAGCGGTTATTCTGTGACTGACCCGCTTTTCCGCATATTCATCAACGGTGAATATTCATTGCCAGAGATTTAGCCCTTAACCGATTTGCATAGAGACTCTACGTTAACGCGCGACTGATTCCCATGTTAGAGAGCGGTAGGAGGGTGCTGCAAAACTCAATAATGATTGAATAGTAGGGACGTGCCTTTGGCACGTTTCATTAGATACTCAGTTGCTTTTTAAACGTGCCGAAGGCACGTCCCTACAAGGGTTAGGAGTTTTGCAGCACCGATGTTTATTCCTGGATAAATCCCCCGCCACCTGTTCCGCACGCCTTTAGGGCGAATAAAGCGGCAAACGAAAACTGCGCTCCGATTATGGGGCGCAGTTTTTGTTATTAAATAACAGGATACATAAACTTATCGTCTACGAACTACTGCTCTGTCTGCATCATAGCATACTCCTTCGACGCAAACTCTAGCAGTACGGTTAGCGCTTCCATTGGGTAAATATTTGCCTTGTTGTTCAACGCCATTGTCCCAGTAGATGTAAATGTTAGATCCTTGTATGTCATATGTGCCCGTTCCACGGAGATTCGGACCTGTTACAACACATTTGCCATTTTGGTACAATATTAGGGTCTGACCATAATTCTCGTTTTTAAGGGTTTTGTCAATGGTAAAAGAACTTAACCCTACTATTGTAATGCAGCATAAAATAAAACCTTTTATAAGTTTTTTCATTTTGTGATGATTGTTGAGGCCTTACAGTCCCATTGGCCGGTTCTCAGAAACATGAAGCGTGGACTGCATTGCCACACCTCCAAATGACGGTCCTGAGAAAACCTTATACGCGAGATATGAAACAGCTGCCCACGCTATAGCGTGAGAACCGCTTTGTTATCTCTTGCGTATGTCGAAAATTTCTCAGGTTTTCATTTGCAAGATAAGCAAAACGCTTCTTTTTTAATCAATATGTCATGTCAGTCTGCAGAAAGACGCTGCAAATGTATGAAATAAATCTGAATGCTGCAAATTCTTTTCTGAAATTTATTAAGTTTCAGTTCTTAGATGGGTTTATTTCTTTTTGGTCGTTTTAGGATTGTGTTGTTGAGGCAACCGCCTCACAATCATATCGGTTTCAGTTATTACATAGTCAGAGGAGTTTCCAAACGGGTTATCAATGCTTCGGGTTGAGCCGGATTTTTCCTTTTCTTCCAGAATAATCTGAAAAATTTGGTGTTGCTCGTCATCTGATTGTGCGTATGTAGCAGGACTGACGGATATTTTGTAGGTTACTTTCAGAAGAACGCAAACTGCAGTTGTATTTCGATTTGTCAGTTTCAGCGCTTGGATGTGGCATTTAGCGGCATTTTCGTTATATGTGAATCCAGCGGGAGTGCTTATTATCGAAAGATCAACGCCTCCAATGTCGGCTGCTTTAGGAATACCGTCTATGCTGTAATCGGGCCATGATGTTTCATGACTTTTCCAGTTATGCGCAAGCATAGCTGCCACTCCAATGATGAAAATAGTTGCCAAAGTTATAAACCTTTTCATGCGTATAGTTGACACGTGGCCTTACAGTCCCATTGGCCGTTAATGGATGCACGAAGCGTGGACTGCATTGCTTCACCTCTCATTGATAGCTCAAAGAATATTTCCGAGCAAGATATGAAACAGCTGCCCACGCCGATAGCGCAGGAACCGCTTTGTTATCTCTTGCGTATGTCGAAAATTTCTCAGGTTTTCATTTGCAAGATAAGCAAAACGCTTCTTCTTAATCAATATGTCGTGTCAGTCTGCAGAAAGACGCCGCTAAGGTATGAAATAATTTTGAATGCCGCAAATCTTTCTGCCAAAAGCACCACTAATTCCAAAAATCTATTTGTTCCCAATTATCAGGGAATCCCATTGCCTTGATGTCTACAGTGGGATATTCTTTGAACAGGTTGATTAACCTCTCTTTATAAGAGTTCTCAGGCGATATTGAAAATAACAAATACCGGATCATGCAGATGCGATAGTACATTCTGCGTTTGTCTGTAGTGGCTGCATCAATCCACTTGTATTTTGTTTTCTTGGGTTCGGTTGTGATGATGGGAAGTTCGCGATTCCACGTGCGACTATGATGGCAACACATGTTTCGTAAACCATACAGAACGATAAGCCATGAAAATAGAACATTGTGGTTTAATCCGAACTCGTTCGCAATTTTTTTTCTGATTGAATTATCCTTGAGGTTGGCGTATATGTGGGTCAGAGCACCTAAAGGCAGGATTTCAGCAATCATCCAGGCCGGTGGATATACATTGGCATAATTCGCTCTGAAATGAACAATAAAATCTTCCTTAGACTTATTTAACTCAGTGTCAATAATACCAATAGATGCTTCAAATCTATTGGCGTTTGCAAATAGTGAAGGTTCACTCATCCAAAAGATATTACCGGTAGCTTCCGATACGCCATTTGCTATTCGAGCTCGTGTTGCGACTTCGATTTTTTCGATTTCATTCAGTAGAATTAACCTCAATTTTCGATCAAACCTATACATGTCCATTGCTTTTCGGAAAGTTGAACCGGATTTATACAGATGGTTGGTCTTGGGGATCTGAAGCAATGGAAAGAAATATGCTGTTAATCTGAAATATCCAATTGTTGCAATGTATCCTTCGGCTTTCTGGTCCGAATCGATTTGTAGACCGCGGCGTTTAAGCAATTCTACGTGCTCGCGCGGGGTAAGGTATGTTTTGGCGAATGGTTTGGTCATGATAAAAAACGACCTGCCGATTTGAGCATTATGAAGAGGCTTGGCAGGTTCTGTTGGCGCAAATTTAGGAATAATTTCTAAATCTACAAAATTATAAAGAAAAAACTTTTCGGTTAGAGGTCGAGGGTGCGGAGGGCGCGGATGGTTTCGAGGTAGCCGTGTTCGATGAGCAGGGATAGGGATTTGAGGTCGAAGGCCTGGTGTTCGGCGATTTCGGTTAGGTTTACAACGTGGTCGCAGAGCTCGAGGTCGCTGACAACGTTGTTTTTGGACATGAGCCGATAGGATCGCTGGGCTATTTCGATGATGTTTTTTGCGGGTGCGGGCTGGAACGCGGGGGAGCAGTTGATGCCGATAAGGGTTTCGCACTGGTGGCGTATGGCCCATGCGGGGAGATTGGCGAGCACTCCGCCGTCGACGTATCGGTGGCCGTCGATTCTGACGGGTTCGAACACGATGGGTATGGAGCAGGAGGCCACAATGCGCTCGGCTATGGGGCCGGATTCGAAGGCTTTTTTGGTGCCGAGGTCGAGGTCGGTTGCGCAAACAACCGTTTTGATGGGGAGGTCTTCGAGGTTTTTGAAGGGCACGATTTTGCCAACGTGTTCTTTGAAGCGGTCGAGCTTGAGGAATGATTCCTTGGGGATGTGGAGCTGGGCCAGGTCGGTGAATTTTGTGGCGTTGAAGAGCTGGAGCAGCGGGTCTTCGTAGGTGGAGCTGTTGAGGATTCCGGCGGCATAGTAGACGGCGGCCACGGAGCCGGCGCTGACGCCGGCAATGATGTCGGGTTTGAGGCCGAGTTCATCGAGGGCGCGCATGGCCCCGACGTGGGCGAATCCGCGTGCGCCGCCACCGCTCAGGGCAACGCCCAGGCGGTAGGGCTTGGAGTGGCGTTTGGGGAGCTTCATTATTTTTCGCGCATGAAGATGGAAATGGGCGTTCCGGTGAAGTCCCAGTTTTCGCGAATCTTGTTTTCGAGGTAGCGGCGATAGGGTTCCTTGACCCACTGGGGCAGGTTGCAGAAGAACACGAAGGTTGGTATGCGCTGGTCGCGCAGCTGGGTAACGTATTTGATTTTGATGAATTTACCCTTGTTGGCCGGCGGGGGATAGGCGCCGATGGCCTCGAGCATGATTTCGTTGAGGCGCGCGGTGGGCACGTGGCGGTTGCGGTTTTCGTAGACTTCCATGGCGGTTTCAAGCACCTTGTGGATGCGCTGTTTGGTCAGAGCGGAGGTGAAGATGATGGGGAAGTCGGTGAAGGGTGCGAAGCGGGAGCGTATAGCTTCTTCGAAGTGGGTTATGGCGTCTTGCGATTTGTCGTCGACCAGGTCCCACTTGTTGACGCACACAATCAGGCCCTTTTTGTTTTTCTGGATGAGGGAGAAGATGTTGGCGTCTTGCGCTTCGATGCCGCGGGTCGCGTCGATCATCAGAATGCACACGTCGGATGCTTCGATGGCGCGGATTGAACGGATAACCGAGTAGTATTCAATGTCTTCGTTGACTTTGTTTTTCTTGCGGATGCCGGCGGTGTCGACCAGGTAGAAGTCGAATCCGAATTTGTTGTAGCGCGTGTAGATGGAGTCGCGCGTGGTACCGGCTATGTCGGTTACTATGTGGCGGTCTTCGCCGATAAAGGCGTTGATAAGGCTCGATTTGCCGGCGTTGGGTCGGCCAACGATGGCGAATTTGGGCAGCGCGTCGAGGCGTGCGGCTTCGTCTTCGTCGGTTTCGGGGAGCTTCTTAACGATTTCGTCGAGCAGGTCGCCGGTGCCGAAGCCGCTCACTGCGCTGACCGGATAGGGTTCGCCCAGACCGAGTTTATAGAATTCGGCGGTGTTATACAGCCATTCGTTTGAGTCGACTTTGTTGGCCACGAGAATCACCGGCTTTTTGGAGCGGCGCAGGATTTTGGCTACGTGGTCGTCGAGGTCGGTAACGCCGTTCATGGCGTCGACAACGAACAGGATTTCGTCGGCCTGCTCAATGGCCAGTTCCACCTGCTTGTTGATTTCCGACTCGAAGATGTCTTCCGAGTTCACGACCCAGCCGCCGGTGTCGACTATGGAGAAGTCGCGGCCGTTCCAGTCCACTTTGCCATACTGGCGGTCGCGGGTGGTGCCGGCGGTGTCGTCGACTATGGCTCTACGGCTCTGGGTGAGGCGGTTAAAAAGGGTGGACTTGCCAACGTTTGGGCGTCCGACAATAGCTACTAATTGTCCCATTATTGAATGTAACCAAAGGTTTTGAGTTTGTTTTCGCGGTTGCGCCAGTTTGGCTCAACCTTTACAAAGAGTTCCAGATATACGCTCTTGTCGAAGAATTTTTCAATGTCCTTGCGGGCTGCGGTGCCTACTTTTTTCAGCATGGTGCCCTGGCGGCCAATGAGGATGCCTTTCTGCGAGTCGCGTTCAACGTAGATAACCGCCATTATGTGAATCGAGTTGTCTTTTTCCTCGAATTTTTCAACGATTACCTCGGTGGAGTAGGGGACTTCTTTGTCGTAGTTTTCAAGAATTTTTTCGCGGATAATTTCCGTTACGAAGAAGCGGGCGGGCTTGTCGGTGAGGGCGTCTTTGCCGAAATAGGGGGGCGAAGGGGGGAGCAGCTCAACTATGCGCTTCATCAGGTTGTCGAGGTTGAAGTTTTCGGTGGCTGAAATGGGGAAGATTTCGGCTTTGGGCAGACGGTTCTGCCAATCGCCTACGATTTTTACCAGGTCGCCGCCGTCGCCGTGGAGCAGGTCGATTTTGTTGATGACGAGGAGCACGGGAATTTTCTCCTTGGCTACTTTGGCCAGGAAGTCGGCGTTTTTCTCGGGGTCTTCAACAACGTCGGTCACGTAGAGCAACACGTCGGCGTCGGTCAGCGCGCCCTCGCTGAAGGTGAGCATGGCTTCCTGCATTTTATAGCGGGGCTTGAGCACACCGGGAGTGTCGGAAAACACGATCTGATATTCCGGGGTGTTGACGATGCCGGTTATGCGATGGTGGGTTGTCTGGGCCTTGGGGGTTATGATGCTCATGCGTTCGCCCACGAGGCGGTTCATGAGGGTTGATTTGCCGACGTTGGGGTTGCCGACAATGTTTACGAAGCCGGCTTTATGTTCGGTAGGCGTTTGGGTCTGGTTGTTCGTTTCCATGAATTTTGGTATGTTTTTAAGTGTTTTACTTCAATTAAAACACTCGGGAGCGCCGGTTAGTTTAAGCGCGGGTGCCTGCTTCGGTTTTTCCGAAGCGAGCATCCGCGCAAAAGTCAGTTTGTTTTCCGAAGGCTGAAAATCCGGAGAGGCCTGTCGATTGCCCGAGATGGAATCAGATATCCCAGATAATATACATTGCGCCCCAGGTGAAGCCGGCACCGAAAGCGGTTAGCAGCAGCTTGTCGCCTTTTTTGATTTTGTCCTTGTATTCAGCGATACAGATAGGAATCGAGGCGGCGGAGGTGTTGCCGGTACGTTCGATGTTGACCAGAACCTTTTCGCGGTCAATGCCTGCGCGGTCGGCCACTGCTTCGATGATTCGGAGGTTGGCCTGATGGGGAATGAACCAGTCAACGCTCTCCATGGTGAGGTTGTTGCGGTTGGCAACTTCCATCGAGGAGTTGAGCATGTTGGTCACGGCGTGCTTATAAACGGCGCGGCCTTCCTGATAAACGAAGTGCTCGTGGGCGTCGACTGTTTCGTGTGATGCGGGTTTTGCGCTGCCGCCGGCTTTCATGATGAGGTTGTGGCAACCGTTGCCGTCAACGTAGAATTTGCCGTCCATGATGCCCACTTCGTTTTCAGTGGGTTCGAGGAGCATGGCAGCGGCGCCGTCGCCAAACAGGGGGCAGGTTGCGCGGTCGGTATAGTCGACCATCGACGACATTTTTTCAGCGGCTACGACAACGACTTTCTTATACATGCCGGAGCGGATATAGGCAGCGCCATCCTGCAGGCCGATGAGGAAGCCGGCACAAGCGGCTTCCAGGTCGTAGCTGTAGGCGTTGGCCATGCCCAGGTCGTGGCATATAATCGAGCCGGTCGACGGAAAGCGATAGTCGGGGTTGCAGGTGCAGCAAATGAGCAGGTCAACGTCTTCGGCCTTGGTGTTGGTTTCGGCCAGAAGTTTTTCAACTGCGCGCGCACCCATAAACGATGAGCCTTTTTCGGCGTCTTCGAGAATGTGGCGCTGCTTGATTCCAACGCGGGTGGTGATCCACTCGTCGTTGGTGTCTACCATTTTTGAGAGCATCTCGTTGTCGAGAATGCCTTCGGGCAGGTAGCTTGCTACCCCGGCTATGCGTGCGTGAAGCATGTCGTCGCTAATGTGTTGACTATATGAAAAAATTAGATGGCTTCGGCCTTTTCGATAACTACGTGGCCGCGATAGAAGCCACATTCACCGCATACGGTGTGGTAGATGTGCCAGGCGCCGCAGTTGGGGCATACGGCGATGGTGGGCATTTGAGCTTTGTCGTGGGTGCGACGTTTGGCGGTGCGGGTCTTCGATTGTCTGCGTTTAGGATGTGCCATTGTGTTTTATGAATTTAGTCGTTAATTTTTTTTATTGTCGGGATTTTGCTAATCTTCAGCGGGAGTGTCGTCGATGCCGTCGATGAGTTCGTTTTCGAGTTCGGCATCTTCATCGTTGGCGTTGCTGACGCCATATTTTTTGTTCAGGGCGCTCATTGCGCGGTTGCATTTGCCCTGGGGGTGGACATGGCGCGGCGGAATGGCCAGCACAGCCGTGTCGTAAATCATATAGGCAACGTTGAGGTAGTTGTCGCTTTCGGGAATGACGAGTAGGGTGTCGCTGTCGTCGTTGTATTCCTCGCCGTATTTAACCGTGAGGTTATAAGTGGCGTCGATCGGCAGTTCCAGGTCGTCGAGGCAGCGGTCGCAAGCAACGGTCAGGGTTCCTGTCAGGTGGAAAGCAAGCTGATAAGCATCGCCGCGGTATTCAACATCGACATCGGCCTTGATGTCGGCGTTGCGCACGTCGGTGTTCTCCATGTTGGTGAAGAACTGCTTTGAAAGTTGATACTCGAAATGATGGTTTCCTTCGGGCAAGCTCTTGAGCATCAGCTTATAGTCTGAGAATTTTCCCATTGCTTACGATTGGTTTGTTGCTTATAAAACTGCGCAAAGGTACGAAATTTTTTTGAAAACTTAAAACTTTGCAGAAAAATTCGATGCTTTTCGTCAGCCGGCAGCTAAAAAAAAGCGAGTCGTCATCCCGACGACTCGCTTCTTTTACCTTTATCTTAATCTAATACTATGAAAAACACACACTGCAAAGTTCGCGCTTTTGCGGGAGATGTGCAAGTATAGAAGCGGATTTTAACAAAGTTTAACCCGTGCCGGCTTAGCAGCGACCGCCAACGGTTACTTCCTTGGCGATTTTGCTTACCAGACCCTGGAGAACCTTGCCGGGGCCGAATTCAATGAAGTCGGTGGCACCGTCGGCAACCATGTTCTGCACAGTTGCGGTCCAGCGCACGGGGGCGGTGAGCTGTGCAACGAGGTTGGCCTTGATTTCGGCGGGTTCGGTGTGGGGTTTGGCGTCAACGTTCTGGTAGATGGGGCATGCGGGAACGTGGAATTCGGTGGCTTCGATTGCTTCTGCCAGTTCGGCGCGGGCCGGTTCCATCAGGGGCGAGTGGAATGCGCCGCCGACTTTCAGGGGAAGAGCGCGCTTTGCACCGGCAGCCTTGGCGGCTTCGCAGGCGGCGTTGATAGCGTCGATTTCGCCGGATATAACGATCTGGCCGGGGCAGTTGAAGTTGGCGCAAACAACTACTCCGTCGATTCCGTTGCAGATTTCTTCAACTTTTTCGTCGGGCAGGGCTATGATGGCGGCCATGGTGGATGGCTGGAGTTCGCAGGCCTTCTGCATGGCCTTGGCACGGGCGCTGACCAGACGCAGGCCGTCTTCGAAGCTCAGGGCGCCGCAGCAAACCAGTGCGGAGAATTCGCCGAGGCTATGGCCGGCAACCATCGAGGGCTTGATGTCGGAGCCGAGAATCTTGGCGCAGATAACGCTATGGATGAACACTGCAGGCTGGGTAACGGCGGTTTGACGGAGGTCTTCGTCGGTGCCGGCAAACATCAGGTCGGTGATGCGGAAGCCGAGCACTTCGTTTGCCTTTTCAAACATTGCGCGTGCTTCTTCGTTGGTGTCGTAGAGTTCTTTGCCCATGCCAACGAACTGCGAGCCCTGGCCGGGGAAAACGAATGCTGTCATAATTCTTTTCGTGTTTTAAGTGTAAGTGATTGCTAATTCGGGCGCAAAATTAGCGAAATTTTTCCACAATAGCAAATTTCGCTACTCCGCGTCCTCCCAAAGCGGTGTATTTTTCGATGAATTTCATCAATAGACCGCGGGCGAGCGTGCCGGCCAGCTCCGGCCGGCCTTCGCGGCGATAGC
>CAMWSP010000050.1 GCA_947176935.1 uncultured Porphyromonadaceae bacterium
GGCCAGATACGGGTTGAGCCACGCAAGGAAGATGAACGTTGCCACGAGCTGCACGATAAGCACGACCATCGACGGGAGCTGTGAGAGCGGGAACCAGGTGAGAGTGCGGACGTCGAGGGTTAGGCGGTTGATCATATCGCCGCTATGGAAGCCCTGGCGGCCGTTGACCAGCGGCAGAGTCATCAGAACATTGAAGAGCCGGCGGTTGACGCGATTATCCATGCGCACAACCGCACGCGCCTCGATATGCTTAATCCACTGCGCCATAACCAAATCCGAAAGCAGACATGCAACCATGAGGGCAAACCAGAGGGTGAGGTCATCGGAGCCGGAGGCAATGCGGCCGGTGGCGCAGTCGATAGCGGTTTTGCTGAGCCACACAAAGGCGAGCATGGCGCCCACGCGGAGAATGCCGAGCAGGGTGCGCAGCAGGGCCGTAAGCCGGAAGCCGGCGCTGATTCGCCAGAGGTAGCGGAGATATGGAGCAATGCGTTTCAAGGCCGAAGGAGAGTTAACGGGTTAGCGAGCGCCGCGCCCAGGAGAAAGTTCCGAAAACCAAGCGGTTAAACAACAGGAAAGTCGCCTCGGCCGGAATCAGCGGAAAGAGGAACACGAAGTTGCGGGCCGACGAGCGCAGTTGGAAGAATCCATACTTCCAGCCGGCGACCCGGCCTTTCACTCCGGCCCGGATTTTAGTGTTTTCGCCGAAATTGCCACCGGCGAGAATCTCCGCCAGCACGATTTCGGATTTCCTGACAAACGAGGGGTCATAGAGCGGCATTCTATCGGCCGGCACACCAAGATAGCCAACAGCAATGCAGGCAAAGAGTTTCCAGCCGTTGGTCAGGCCGAAGCGGCGGAGATTTGCCGTCAGCTGTTCGCGGTCGATGTCGGCGCTATGGGAGTGGAAAATCATTGCCCAATCGCAAAGCTGACGCAGGCCGATTCCACCGGTGAGATAATGATGCCAGGCATGGTAAAAAACAAACAGGGCATCGAACTCATAGGAAGGCAGAACTACCTCCGTGTCGCCAAGTTGCAGCGACCGCCTGGCGCCGGAATGCTCGAGTTCCTCCACCACCCAATGTCTGAAGCGACGGTTGCGCACGGGCGAATAAATCTTCGCGGCCAGGCGGTGAAGCTCGATTTCCACGCCGCCCATGTCGAAACTGAAGTGCACTTCCATTTCCTCGCACTCGGCCTTATTGGAAGCCAGCTGCTCGCGGCAGACTTCAACCGCCCGGCGGTATTGCTCCCGGCCCACATAGAAATCAATGTCGCCGGTCTGGCGAATCTGCGGCATGGGATAATAGCGCGCAACGCCCTGACCTTTGAGCAGAACGCCCCTGATGCCGCGCTGCTCAAGGAAGGCCACCAGCCGCGCGGCGGTTCGGTCGAGCACCATGTTGGTCTGAATCAGCCCCAGGGCGAACTTGTTCATCTTGGCGGAAGTGGAAGCCGACGGGCGCAGGCTGTCGGGAAGAAACTGCACGCTGTTGATAATGGTTCCGACAACGGCATGTTGCTGCGCGAGAGCGAGAACCGCCTTCCAGTCAATGCTTTCGGGGAGCTCGGACTCAGGCACGGGGATGCCATACATCCCCGACCTCAGCAGCAAGAAAAAAGTATTGATAAAACCGGCGTCGCGAAATACCATTCTACAATCAGCTATAAGTTTTCAACACGCAAAGTTACTAACATTTTCTCACACTCACAACAGCTTAAACAAAATCGTTGGCGAACAATTCTGGGGCGGAGGCGTTGGTAGTTATATAATCAGCAACCCTCTTGGAGATATGAAAAGATTCTTGCCCGCCCTGCTCATTGCAGCAATCGCAGTTTCGGCTTCGGCAGCCGACGTCAACATCTACAACGACGGAACCAAAGCCCGCCAAGCCTACCGCACCGCCTCGCTCGAAGGCCAGCCGCGGGCCATGGCGCTCTACGCATCGCTGCTCTGCACCGAAAACGGCGGCCCGGTGGACTATCCCGACGCCTTTTTCTGGCACTATATAGCCGGCGAGCTGGGCGACAACTATTCGCGCGTTATGCTCTATCGCCCCAGAGTGCCCGAATCGCAGGCCGACGCAAAAATGGACAAGGACGCACAAACGGCGCTGACATGGATCGAAGTGGTTCACTCAGGCAAGAAACTGAGCAAAGAACCCATCTACAAAGAGGGCTTTATCAAAGGCCTTGAAGCCCGCGAGCAAGCCGCCGAGCAGGGCGACGACTGGTCGCGATTCTACCTCGGCAGCATGAACTTCAACGGCGACTTCCTGAACCAAAACTACGCTCAAGCGCTGCACTACTACGAGCCCATTGTGAAGAACGGCAAACTCCCCGCCCCGGTTCTCGCCCTGGTGCGCGACCGCATCGCCAAAATCCACACCGCCACCTCATCCCCGCTCCCGGCCAAAACACTGCGCGGATTCAGCGGCATTGCCGCATCAAGGGCAGGCCGGACTCGGTGAGGGCGAAGTTAATAAAGTCGTTAAGCCGCTTGATCTGAGCCAGAGCCGGAATAAGGCGCTCGGTAAAATCCTGCTGCTCAAAAAATTCATCGGCCAGCGGCATCATGACGCCGAACTCGCGCGGGCGCACATAGTCAAGATACTCCCAGTCGCGGCTGAAGCCTTTGGGCGCGGTTTTGAGCGGATTGCTCCCGGCCGTTGGGAAAAACTCCTTGAACTCAGGCGATTCGATAATTGAGAGGTATTCCTCGATGTTGTCGCGGATGTCGTTGCGTATGGCCGTCAGATAAGGCGTGGGCAACTCGTAGTTACCGCCATAGAGCCCCGAAGCGCCCGGCTCCAGATGCAGATAATAGCCCGACAAGAGCGACTTCTTGCCCAGCGGCGGGCAAACGAAAATGCCTATATGGGTCTTATACGGCGTTTTATCCTCGGAGAAACGGGCGTCGCGCATCAGGCGGTAAACACACTGGTCGGCAGGCATATTGGCTGCCTCGGGGTCAACGGCCGCTATTGCATTGATAAAACGCTGGGCAACGTCGTCGCGTTCGGCCATAACAGCCTTATATTCAGCCTTATGCTCGGCGAGCCACTCGCGGGTGTTGTTGCGGCTCAGTTTCTTCAAAAAGGTAAATATTCGATTTTTCATAACCAATTCATCAATTATTTCCGAGCAAATTTACGCAAAAAACCTCACACCGCCAAACGCCGATTCCGCACCGGATTTTCCCGGTAATTTTTCCAACCATAAACAAATCTTAACATTTTCGCCGAAATTGCAACGAAAACTCAATAATTTTTAGTAAATTTGCAGTCGGCAAATATTTTCGCGTGTGCGAAGGCATTTACCCACTGCGTTTTAAATGGCTGAAACAGCAGAAAATAGTGTTCTAAATTCGTCAGTACATCATGGTGTTGACGGCGCCGTAGGCATACCCGAAGCCAGCTGGTACGTGGCCATAGTGAACTCCCGCCACGAAAAAAAAGCGGCCGACAACCTCGCTCAAATGGGACTCGAAAGCTTCGTAGCCACGCAAGACGAACTCCGCATCTGGAAAAACGGACGCCGCAAAATAGTTGCCCGCGTTGTCATTCCGTCAACTGTTTTTATCCGCTGCACCGAAGCTCAGCGCCGCCGGATTGTGGCCCTGCCCTACATCAACCGCTTTCTGGTCAACCGCATGGCCGACTCCGGCACCCTCAACAAACCCGTAGCCACCATTCCCGACGAGCAGATTCAGACCCTGAAATTCATGCTCGGCCAGTCGGACCATGAAGTCAACTTCATTCCCGGCCCATTCGCGGCCAACGAAAAAGTCCGCGTAATCCGCGGCAAACTCAAAGGCCTCGAAGGCATCGTCATGCACAACGCCGACGACACCACCCGCAAACTCATCGTCAGGATGGGCATCCTCGGCGGCGCCACCGTCACCATCTCCCCCCTCGCCCTCTCCCGCCTCTAATCCCACTCCCAACATGAAGTGTCTGATTATCAACGCAACGTTTGGCGATGGCAGCACCGGCACTATCGTGCGCGACATTCAGCAGAATTGCCTCCGGTCGGGCATTGATTGCAAAGTGGCATACGCCCATTCATCGCAACCGCAAAACGAAATCAAGGGGTGGAAAATTGGGAATCTTTTCTCCAACAAACTCCACGCCCTTTTGTCGCGCATCAACGGCAAACACGGCTACTTTTCATATCTGACCACTCTTCGCCTCACAAAGATAATCGACGAATATCAACCTGATATCATCAACATTCATAATCTCCACAGCAATTTCATCAATCTGGGCATACTGCTGAACTATGTTGCCCAAAAGGATATACCTTTGTTAGCCACGCTCCATGATTGCTGGTTCTTCACGGGCGGGTGCGTGCATTTCACTAATGCCAACTGCGATAAATGGCTGAACGATTGTAAAGGTTGCCCCAAGAAAAAGCTTGACACTCCGGCATATTTCAAGGATTGCGCCGCCGAGATACTGGCCGACCGCCATAGGCTGTTCGGCAACATAAAAAACCTGACCTGTGTGGGTGTTTCCGAATGGATAACATCCCAAGCCCGACAAACCGTATTTAAAAACGCATCGTGTTTAACAATCCATAACGGAATCGACACAACCATATTTCAGCCAAAAACGTCAACTTTAAAAAAGGATTTGGGTTTGGAGGGCAAAACCATTATTCTCGGACCGGCCTCGAAATGGCTTGACCCGATAAATTCGGAACTTCTCCATTGCGTGAGCAATGCGCTAAGCGATAACCGGGTTCTGCTGCTGTTCGGATATAACGGCAAAAATCAACTCAATCTGCCGAACGTTATCACCTATCCCTTCACCACGAGCAAACAGCAACTCGCCGAGCTCTATTCAATAGCCGACATGTTTGCCAACTGCTCGCGCGAAGACACGTTGAGCTCAATAAATATCGAAGCACAGGCATGCGGCACTCCGCTGGTCACGTATGACAACACCGGCTCAAAAGAAACCGCTCACCCGGAGCTGTCGGATTGCGTAGCCACCGGCGACTATCAGACTATGGCGCGAATCATCCTGAACGCGCCGCAAAAAAACGCCGGAACCGCTGCAAAGCTTCACTCCTGGGTAGCCGAACATTTCGATAAAGACAAAAATTATCGCCAATACGTTCAACTGTTCAATCACATAGCCGCACGACCTTGAACTTCCTAAAAAAAATCATATACTGCAACGTTATCCCGGCCATAGGCGCTTGCCTGCGAGGGAAAAACAAATTCATCAACGTTATCTATTATCACGACATAGTAGATGGCGAAGGCATGTCATTCATGAAAACCCCGATTGAACTCTATAAACAGCAAATGGAATTCATCGCCCGAAAAGGGTTAAAGACATACACTTTTGATGAATTAACGCATCCAAAATGTCAGCAGCAGCGCAAAGGCGGAATACTGATTACTTTCGATGACGGCTGGGAGTCGAACTACTCCATGATTTTCAACTTCATGAAATCGCTGGGGCTAAAATACAACATATTCCTTGCTGTAGAAAAAATTGGTGTTGACCCGGACTACCTGACGTGGGAACAGGTCAGGGAAATGCACCAATCCGGAATAGTCGGATTTGGCGCCCATACCTTCACCCACTGCAACATGGAATCGCTCGATGGAATCGACTTAGACCAAGAAATCCATCATGCCAACGATATCATAAAAGAAAACCTCGGAATAGAAGCTAAAGACTTCTGCTTCCCCTATGGGGCATACAGTTCAGCCTCTATCGACAGCATAATCGCTGAGAACGTCTACGACCGCATTTATACTTCCGATTTGGATTATACTGCTGACAGAGACGGAGTTATCATTTTTGGAAGAAATGGTATCAGCTGCAATGAATCCATGGCTGTTTTCAAGCACAAGCTCAACGGCAACTACAACGTTTTCAACACCTTGACCCACCCATGCCGGAACCACTGACTATAGATTGCCGCTACTCTTTGGACGCCGATGATGGGTTCATTTCCGATTTTATTATGGTTGAAAACGCGGTTTTTGGTGGCTATTTCACCAAAAATCTGTTCACGCATAAGTTTCAAAACAACATTTATGGTGACTCCATAATTGTTGTTGTTTATCAAGCGGACGGCAAGCCCGTTGCCGCACGTGCGCTTTGGCGAAACGATATTGCCGGAAAGCCTGCATACCAGCCCGGCGACACCTGCGTCCTGAAGGAGGCCCGCGGTAAAGGAATATTCTCCGACATGACCCGGAAAGCTGTGGCCATGCTGCCCGAAAACGCGATAGTCTACAATTTTCCGAATCAAAATTCTTTCCCCGGCTACATCAAGTTAGGATGGACCGAAAAACACCAGTACCACATGGTGTTGCTGACGAATAAAGCATATAGCCGGGAACACCCCGGAGAAATTGACTCCCGATACTTTGATTGGTGGATAAAAGATCATCCGGCAATCAGATTTATCAAACGGGGCAAATCACACTACGCTGTCGTTCCCCATGCCCGAAAATTTTGTTTTTTAGTAATTGGTAAAATCAGTCCGGAAGACGCAAAAAAAATTAAGCCACTGCATAAATTTGGGCTCATATTTTTCAAGTCATCCCGCCGGACATGGTATAACCGGGCATTCGCCACGGGGCATGCAGTTACAACCTGCTCTGATTTAAACTACATCCCGGCGTGGAAAATCGATGCGCTATAGTTTTAGAACATCATGCTGTCTAAGATAAAGCAATACATATCCGGAAATAGTCGTGGGGCGGTCGTAAAGCGGAATGCCATCGGGTCATTTATCATCAAGATTTATGCCATGGCGATTCAGTTTATTCAGGTGCCAATCGTATTGTCCTACCTCGACAAAGAAGCCTATGGTGTGTACCTGACCATCACCTCCATAGTCATGTGGGCACACAATTTCGATTTCGGACTTGGCGGCGGTTTGAGATACAAACTGACAGAGGCGCTTGCCTTAAACGATCAGCAAAAATGCAAGCAATTGGTCAGCACGGCCTATTTTTCACTAACGGCTATCATGGCAATAGCAGCAGTAATCCTGACTCCGGTTATTTATTTAATTGATTGGAATAGCCTGCTTACATGCTACAGTATCAGCAACTCATACCTTCAGCTATGTATCATCGCAGTGTTGATAACATTCCTGATTCAGTTTGTGCTTGATTTGATTACCATAGTTCTTCAGGCAAAGCAAAAAACCGCCATATCGTCCATGTTTCGGCCAATAGCAAACACTATTGCCGTTGGCGGAGTGATTTGCCTTAAGCAATTTTCCCACAATTCTCTTTTCGACGCCTGCATGGTCCTCACCATTCCCTTGGTATTGGTTCTGTTGGCTACAAACATTTGGCTGTTTGCAACAGAATTTAAGAGCATAGCTCCTACCATCACTCAATACCGCAAACAGATGCTTAAAGACATTTACTCCTTAGGCACAAAGTTTTTCCTATCATCGCTGTCAAGCCTTATTGTTTTTCAAAGCGCCAACATCCTGCTGTCGAACATAATAGACCCCACGGAAGTTGCCATATATCAGACAACCTATACCTATTTCGCAACTACTATAGTTTTTTATGGCGTAATTATAGCTCCATTTCTACCGGCTATAACCAATGCATTTGTTAATCATGAATCACAGTGGATATGTAACTGCATGAGCAAACTAACGAAATTTACTATCCTATTTTCGTTAGCGGCCATCATTCTCGCAGCCGTGTCTAAGTTCGCATTTCATATATGGATTGGAGACCGCCTTGTCATTCCCAGTCTTTTGGTTTATTTCCTATGTTTTTACGCTATTTGCAATATATGGTCTACGACCTACAACAGTTTTCTTATTGGCGTCGGTAAGCTCCAGGTAACCATGTATCTTTCAATAGTCAAAATTGTGCTATACCTCCCGGTTGCTATTATAATGATTAAAACCTTAGGCGTTATAGGATTAGTACTATCTCTCTTAATCGTAAATACCTTTCCTAATATAATTTTTTCATATATTCAGTATCGTAAAATTATTAGCGGGCGGGCATCCGGCATTTGGGATAAATAAGCAGCAGAAATCGATTTTATCTGAATGATAGAATGAAACAATATGGCATAATAAACTGGACGATTGCACTATATCTGGCATATATCCTGTGCAGTATATTTCCAAGCGTTCTTCCCAAACCGGTTGCAGGTATCTTTCCGATACTTGTTTTACTGATTTGCTGCACTTTCCGGTTAAAATCATGCATTTTTAATCCGGCCTTTATCTGCGGATGCCTGTACTCACTTGGATTAGTGCTTGCTTCGCAGAATCATGTTCTGACAGGTTTGGGATATGGCACCGGCGGATTAGACACCGTTTTTATAGATCTGGGGTTCACACTGCCGGCAGTCGCCATGGGCGCCGTATTCTCCAACAGGCCAAACGACATCCGGGCAATCAGATGGTGGGATATAATAATCTGCCTTGCAATCATCATTTCTATCTGCTGGATGCTTCCAACGATTCTGAAATATCGCAGCAGCGCCCGCTATATCGCCACTATGGTGGTAAACCCCAAAAACACCGACCTGGTGAATCTGAAATTCGGCTACTGGAACTACACTATGTGCCACATAATAGCTCTGTTTTTCGTGCCCTTTGCCGGATTGTTCAAACAGTCCGACAAAACCAAACGGAAAATATTCTATGGTGCAATCATGATTCTGACCGCTGTTTTTGTGCTTTATATCGCAATTACCACAACAGTTATCATAATGATTCTGGCAGCCCTGGCCATCCTGTTTCATTGGAACAAGCACTATGGATTATTAGGTTCCGCCATATTATTAGTTTCCGTCATACTTCTGATTATCAACATCGAATCAGTAGTTGATTTCATGATGGTTAACTATCGGAACACCGACATGTATCCTAAACTCCTCGACTTTAAGGATATAATCAACGGCGGCGGTTCACACCGTCACATAACGCTCGATGCCCGAGCTGATTATCAGTTCGGCGCAATCCAAGGGTTTCTGAAGAATCCTTTTATAGGCAGTTCTTATCAGGGTTCCGGCGGTCACTCAATCTTGCTGAACAGACTGGGAACTACCGGCATTATCGGATTCATTCCATTTGCGCTAATGGTATTCTTTATTTTCAGACAATGGTATAAATTGATTCCCGCACAATCCAAATTCTACTATAACCTCACATGGGTCGGAATTCTCGTTATACTCTATAACAAAAACTGTTTTGGCGGCGAAGGCTTCACATTCATTTCGGTTATATTGCCCTGTTTGTGTCTGACATTCAACTATCCCGCAACAGTTTTCCCTGCCAATAAAAAAAATTAAAAATATAAAATAACAACATTATCACATGTCGATTTTTAAAGATAAAACTTTGCTGATCACGGGTGGAACCGGATCATTCGGAAATGCGGTGTTGCGCCGCTTCCTGGCAACGGATATTAAGGAAATCCGTATTTTCAGTCGCGATGAAAAGAAACAGGACGATATGCGCCATGAGTATCAGGTGCGTTATCCCGAAGTTGCCCACAAGATTAAGTTCTACATCGGCGACGTGCGCGATTTGCAGTCGTGTCGCAACGCCATGCCGGGCGTAGATTATATATTCCATGCCGCCGCGCTCAAGCAGGTGCCCAGCTGCGAATTCTTCCCCATGGAGGCCGTCAAGACCAACGTTATCGGCACCGACAACGTGCTGACCGCCGCAGTAGAAGCCGGCGTGGAGGCCGTTATCTGCCTGTCGACCGACAAGGCCGCCTACCCCATCAACGCCATGGGTATCACCAAGGCCATCGAAGAGAAGGTAGCCGTAGCCAAGAGCCGCTATTCCGGCAAAACCAAAATCTGCTGCACACGCTACGGCAACGTTATGTGCTCGCGCGGTTCGGTAATTCCCTTGTGGATCGAGCAAATCCGCAGCGGCAACCCCATCACTCTGACCGAGCCCTCGATGACCCGCTTCATCATGAGTCTCGACGAGGCCGTCGACCTGGTTTTGTTCGCCTTCGAACATGGCGAGAACGGCGACATCCTCGTGCAGAAAGCGCCCGCCTGCACCATCGGCACTCAGGCCGAGGCCGTTTGCGAGCTTTTCGGCGGCAAGAAGGAAGAAATCAAGGTTATCGGCATTCGCCACGGCGAAAAAATGTATGAAACGCTCCTGACCAACGAGGAGTGTGCCAAAGCCGTTGACCTGGGCAATTTCTATCGCGTGCCGGCCGACAACCGCGGCCTGAACTACGACAAGTTCTTCAAGGAAGGCGACGAAACACGCAACGTGCTCACCGAGTTTAACTCCAACAACACCCGCCAGCTCAACGTCGAAGAAACCAAAGCAAAAATCGGCGCTCTCGAATACATCCAACGCGAGCTCAGCGGCGAAGGAAATTTCGTGCAATAAGTATGAAACTGAATAATCAACTTTTCGACAAAGTGTCGGCTGAAGCCGCCACCTCGCCCCGCAAGCGCATGAATCTCGACATGCGCAACTCGGCCGACGATAAATCCCAGCGAATGCTCAATGCGCTTGAACCCGAAACCGTTCTGCCTATCCATCGCCATCGCGCAACTTCAGAAACCTGCATAGTTTTGCGAGGCAAGGCGGAGGAGATTTTCTACGACGACCTCGGAAACGAAACCGAGCGCGTCATGATGCAACCGGGCAGCGACTGCTGCGGAGTCGACATCGCCGCCGGCCGCTGGCACAAAATCGTTTCGCTCGAGCCCGGAACAGTGATTTTCGAGGCCAAGGACGGCCCCTATGAACCCACATCTCCGGAAGATATTCTGACAGTATGAAAATATTGGTAACCGGCGCAAAAGGTTTCGTAGGCCGCAATCTCTGCGCCCAACTCAATAATATTAAGGAGGGTAAAGCGAGAAACTACCCCGTAGAGGTAGACGAGGTGTTTGAATACGACCTCGACTCCACTCCCGAAGAACTCGACCGCTATTGCCGCGAGGCTGACTTTGTTTTCAACCTCGCAGGTGTGAACCGCCCCGAAAATCCCGAAGACTTCCGCAAAGGAAACTTCGGCTTCGCCTCTACCCTGCTCGACACTCTGAAAAAGCATGGCAACCGGTGTCCGGTCATGCTGTCGAGCTCCATTCAGGCAACGCTCATCGGCCGCTATGCCGGCCACCCCTACGGCGAAAGCAAAAAAGCCGGCGAGGAACTCTTTTTTAACTATGCCGACGAAACCGGTGCCAAGGTGCTCGTTTACCGTTTCCCGAACCTTTTCGGCAAATGGTGCCGCCCTAACTATAACTCCGCAGTTGCCACCTTCTGCAACAACATTGCCAACGACCTGCCAATCCAGGTCAACGACCCGGCGGTGGAACTTGAGCTGCTCTACATCGACGACCTCGTCGAGGAAATGATTCTGGCCCTGCAAGGCAAGGAACACCACTGCGAGTTCAACGGGCTGGACGCAGTTTTGCGTCCCGACGGCCGCTATTGCGCCGTGCCGGTAACCTTCCGCGTAACTTTGGGCGAAATCGTTGACCTGCTCCATCAGTTTGCCGAAATGCCGCAAACGCTGATGATTCCCGAAATCCCGGCCAACAGTTTCGCCAAACGCCTCTACTCCACCTATCTGAGCTACCTGCCCAAAGACAAAGCCGTTTTCGATTTGAAGATGAACGTTGACCAACGCGGCTCGTTCACCGAGCTGGTCCACACCCTCAGCTGCGGCCAGGTGAGCATCAACATCTCCAAGCCCGGCGTAACCAAAGGCCAGCACTGGCACAACACCAAGTGGGAACAATTCATCGTAGTTTCCGGCCACGGCCTCATCATGGAAAGAAGCCTCTCCCCGACCCTCCCCTCAGGGGAGGGAGATAAAGCCGAACCTTATAAAACGGCAAATCCTATCAACTATGATTTTTTGAAGGAAAATGCCAAGCAGATGCGCAAGGACCCAACTCAGGCCGAAACTGCCATGTGGAACCTGCTGCATAATTCGGGAATCAATGCACATTTCCGCCGCCAGCATGTTATCGGAGATTACATCGTTGACTTCGTAGACCTACAACTTCAGCTTATAATTGAAGTTGACGGTGAGTACCATAATGACCCCGAACAAAGGGAACTGGATAAGGTTCGTGCGAATTACCTCACCAACCAAGGCTTCTCCATTATAAGATTCACCAACGAAGAGGTGCTCCACAAGCCCGAGAATGTTTGCTCGGTTATAAAGAACGCAATCCCATATCTCCCCCTTGAGGGGGGAATAAGGGGGGCTTTCGTTTCCGGCAACAAAATTCAGTCCGTGATTATGCTGCCCGGCTACACCCACAACATCATCAACCTCTCCGACACCGAAGACCTCGTAACCGTTATGTACTGCAACGAAATCTTCGACCCCAACCACCCCGACACCTTCTTCGACCCAGTAATCAAATCCGAAAAATAAGCCCCATGACCTCATTCAAAAACAACGGCAAACTCAAGCTGCTCATAATAGTCGGCACACGCCCGGAAATCATCCGCCTGGCAGCCGTAATCAACAAATGCCGCCAATACTTCGACGTAATCCTCGCCCACACCGGCCAGAACTACGACTACAACCTCAACGGCGTATTCTTCAAAGACCTCAAGCTCG
>CAMWSP010000051.1 GCA_947176935.1 uncultured Porphyromonadaceae bacterium
GCCGATGCTGCGGAAAGCAAAAAATGTTTCATGGATGAGAGTTATGTTAATGATGGTTAATGATGGTTAATGATATCCTTGGCGTTGAGGGCGTAGAGCACGCGCACTTTGGCGGTGTCGATAACCTCACGCCGGTCGTAGCCGCGTTTTTCGCGGGTGGGTATGCGTCCGTTCTGCTTCGGCTGGGCCGATATTATTCCGCATGCTGCAATAATCATGCTGAAGATAACGATTGACCTTTTCATAACTGAAATTATGTTTTTAATGGTGTTAAATGATTTTTAATCAGTTTGTTATTGACGGCAAAAGGTCGCCCCGGCGTTGCGGCAGGGCTATTATTTGCGTTGCAAATATACATAAATGTATGTATAAATGCAAAAATTTTTCTCCCGATAAATTTGATTAGTTGGTTAGATTACAGTATTTTTGCACTGAAAATGTCAGTGTATAATAGTATGGAAAAGACCAAGACCAAACGGAATCGCCGCTCGAAGGCGGAGATAGAAACCGGCATAAATAAAGCAGCCGAAAGCATAATTCTGAAAAAGGGCTTTTCGGGGATGACGGTGCTTGATTTAATCAAACAGGCAAAGATAGAGCCGGTTACGTTCTATTCGCGCTACAGGAATCTGGAGGAGTTTTTCGATACTTTCGTCAGGGGCTATGACTATTGGTTCACCGATATGCTGAAAATGACGCGCGACAAGGAGTATGATAAAGAAAGGTATGTTGAGATTTTCAGGAATCTGTTCGACTGCCTGAAAGATGAATCCATAATGCTGGAACTGCTGCGCTGGGAAGTTGGCGAAGCGAATGCCGTTACGAAGCGTTCGGCTATGAACCGCGAGGTGCAGACCATGCCGCTTACCGAGGTCTACGGCAATCAGTTCAAGGATAGCGGGATTGACTTCGTTGCTATTTCCTCGCTGCTGATAGCCGGCATATACTATCTGAACCTCCACCGGGGTTGCTCGCCGTTTTGCGGCATCGACGCAGGCACCGAAGCGGGTCGCATCCGCCTGATGAACGCCGTCGAATCCCTGGCAACCCTCCTTTTCCGCGACCGCGGGCCAGGCTCGGATTCTTCGGCTGACTGTTGATTATTGCGGTTTGCTGAGGGCGAGGATTTTGGAGTAGATGTCGCGGGGGTGAACGCGGTATTTTTCAAAGTCTTTGTAGTTGGCGTCGTTGATGTGGATTTGGCCTTCGACTACTTCGCCGTTGTCAGTCAGCTGCGACGCTCTATGCTGGTTGCTCAGCAGGGGATGATTCTGAACATCCTTGCTTGACAGAACCCAGTAATCTATTTTGTCGCGCCAGACTGCTATCCAAACGAATACGTCGCAGCAGCCGGGTTTCAGCTGCTGGTAGTTCATGTCGAACCTGGCATTGTCGGTGCTCGCAAGGGCTTTGTCGGCCAATGTGCCGCCGCCTATTTTTCTGACAGCGCGCGATGCTTTTACTTCTACGTGGATGCCGTTTAGCAACAGGTCGTATTCGCCGCTGAAATTCGGGTCAAGTTTAGTTGTGGGCACTTTGAATTCCGGCACCAGTTCCATGAGGTGGTTCTGGCCCCAGGTTTCACCAAAGGTTCGCGGCGCCAGTTCAAACAGATGCAGGTAGCGGTTGCGGCTGATGTATTCGGCACGCATGTCAAGATAGTCATTTAAGGAAATGATGTTTTTGGCAATCAGGGTGGAGATTGCGTATTCAAATTTATTGAACGGATAAACTGAGTAGAGTTTATCCAATACGGAGTCGCTGATGAGTTTCTGCTCTTCAGCAGGCAGTTTTTTTCTGAATGCTTCGATTTCTTTTATCAGGGTTTCCATGGGTTTTGGATTTGATTTGCTGTTGCTCAGCCGGTGTTATGTCGAAAATGGAATATATAGTTTCGTCAAGTTTCTGCTGATTTTCTTCTGACAGGCCTGACAGATGGATTGATGAAACGAGGTTGCTTAGGGTCCGGTCCTGGTCGGGAGTCAGTTTCGGGAACGGCAGTTCTTGCAGGTTTCCTTTAAGGACTTTGATGTCGGTAAATTTCAGGGAATAATAGTAGTGATAGAGCGAGGAGTTGAGCAGGGCCGCCACGCTCTTGATTGAGATGCCGTCGAGCTGCGGAATCAGAATGTTGGCGCTGTTGAGGCATAGGCGTTGCTTGTCGTCGTAGGCAACGATTGGGTATTTTGCAATAAATCGATAAATCAGTTTTTCCGGAGCTCTGAAGTATTCCTCTTTGGCGCATTGCTGGAATGAATCAGGCTCGAAAAGGATGTATGAGCACTCGTTGTGCAATCTGAACGGTTGAACCTGTTTGCCGGTATAGACAGGTTCAAGCCCTTTTGCCGAGACTGTTTTGACTTTGTTTTTGTTGTCGCCGGTGACAATTCCTAACGCCCACCGGCTGTGTTTTAAATCGTCATGCCGTTTTGACTCCATTTTCCGGATAATAGAGTCGTCGAGTTGAGTCAGTTTCTGCACGGCTATCGTGGCGGCGTTTATGTCAGCTTGGGTCATGCTGACGGTTATCGTTTCGCTTCCGGTAGTTACGGCGTAGCGCTGGCCATTTGCGGGCGAGGCGGATAATTTAATGCTGAAATAGTCGGTGAATACGCCGTCGAACCGGTCGGAGTATAGGTCGAGCCGCTCAATTTTGGAATTAGTCAGGATGTGCTTCCGGATGTCGGCATGGGTTTTGATTTTCAGCAGGGAGGCGGGGAGCAGGAAGTAAAGGCTGCCGTTGGTGTTGAGCCGCCTTAATGATTCAACTATCACCATTGAGCAGCGTTCGTTGGACTTGATTTCCGGGTAGTTGCCGTTATAGATGCCTTCTTTGTCGGCCCCCCATGGCGGATTGGTGTAGATATTGTCGAAGCGGAAAGGAATATCTCGCCCTTCGAAATTGAACAAGTCTCTTTTCAGAAAGTCGAGGCAATATAAATGCGGGATAAAATCATGGACGGCATATTTGATGAGCAGGTTGGTTCCAGCAATCATTACCGCCAGTGGATTTATGTCGAACCCATAGAGGCATTCGGGAGTGTTGGTCCGAACGGATAGCAAAAAGGCTCCGCTTCCGCAGCAAGGGTCGAGAAATGTTTCGCCGTTGGCCAGAATTTTGTTGTTGAGCATATAGTCAACAACTTTTTTATTAGTGTAGTACTGGCCGGTCAGGTTCCTTTCGCCTTCGGTAATCAATGATTGATAGATGAAACCGAGCACATCATTATTCCCCGTCCAGACCAGCTCGGGGATTTCAAGTTCTATAAGTTTATAGCTATTGAACTGCGACATGAATTCCGCAACATTTTTTTTGCGGTCAATGTTGTGGAATCTTAAGGCTGAAACGCACAGCGAGTAGATTATGTCCCCGACAGGCGCCCCGACGGCCGACACGTTGCGCAGAAGCTGATTCGCCGGAGCGAAGTCAAGATAACCCGAGGCGACTACTTTACGTTCTGACCTGGTCTTGTTTGCGCGACGGGTCAGTTTTTGCGAGGTGTCGCTGTTGAGTTTCTTCCAGTTATATTCGGTGGCTTTGCTTATTCGTGGCATATGTGGGGAGGATTAGAGGCGGGCGCGGTCGGAGTAGGAGTAGTAGCCGGTGGGGGAGATGATGAGGTGGTCGATGACGCGGATGTCGAGGGTTTCGCAGGCGGCTTTGATGCGCCGGGTGAGCGAGTCGTCTTGCGCGGAGGGGATGAGTGCGCCGGAGGGGTGGTTATGAATCAGGGCCACTGCGACGGCACGGGCGTCGAGCGCGCGCTTGACGAGCAGGCGGATGTCGACCACCGTTGAGTCCATGCCTCCCGACGATATGAGTTCGAGGCTTTCGACTCCCAGGCGCTTGTTGAGCATCAGAACCCAGAATTGCTCGTGGTCGAGGAATTCAACTTTGTCGCGCATGTAGTCGTAGATTGACTGCGAACTGCTCATCTGCGGTTTGACGCGTGCGCCCGACTGGCGGCAGCGCTGGCCCAGCTCGAGGGCGGCGATAACGGTGAGGGCCTTGGCCGGGCCGATGCCTTTGACAATGCTTGTGAGTTCGCGGGTTGAGGTGCGGGCCATGCGCCCCAGGTCGTTGCTGAAGTGGGCAAGAATGTCGTGCGACACGTCGATAACCGATTTGCCGGCCACTCCGACGCGCAGCAGTATGGCCAGCAGCTCGGCGTCGGTGAGGGTTGAGATGCCGTGGCGGAGCGCTTTTTCGCGTGGTTTTTCGTCGTCGGCGAGGTTGCGTATCATTCGTTTTTGCCTTTTCGGATTTCGAGTTCTTCGGCTTCGTTGCGTCCGCGGCGCAGCAGAATCTTGGTGAACCATGCGCGCAGGAATCCGGCGCCGTAGCCATAGAGCTGAATAAACGAGGCGGGGAGAGCCAGCAGAGCAATTTTCAGCGAGCGGGTCTGAATCAGCGCGTCGAGCAGCAGGGCGGCGGCATAGATTCCGAGCGGCAGCAGGCACCACGGGCTCACCAGCACCGCGAGCGCCAGGAGCGCCACCGAGCCCAGCAGGAAGAGTGCCGGGAGGGTGTGGACCGCCTTCAGGGAGCCGGGATAGAGGAGCTGCAGGGTTATGCGGCTCATGCCGAAAACGTAGACCTGGCGCGCGAATTTGCGCCAGCTCAGGCGGCGGCGATGGTAGACGGGGCAGTTGCGCAGCAGGGCGATGGAGAATCCGGCGTTTTTGATGCGCATGGACATGTCGATGTCTTCCGAAAACATTTCGCGGAAGCCGCCCACGCGTTCGTAGACCGCGCGGGAGAAGCCCATGTTGAAAGTGCGGGGCTTGAATTTCTCGAGCTGCACTTTGCCGCCGCGTATGCCGCCGGTGGTGAGCAGCGATGTCATGGCGAAGTTGATGGCTTTTTGCAGCGGCGAGAATGATTCATGGGCCGCGTCGGGGCCGCCGAAGCAGTCGACCGGATTGGACTCCAGCTCGCGTTCGAGGGTCTGGAAATATGAGGGCGGAATAACGCAGTCGGAGTCGAAGAATATGAAGTAGTCGGTTCGGGCGCGCTCCATGCCGTAGTTGCGCGCGGGCGAGCGGCCTTCGTTTTCCTTCCAATAGTAGCTGACGAAGTCGGCATAGGGCTCGCACTCGGGGCCGCAGGGGTCGGTGGAGCCGTCGTCGACAATGATAACCTCGAAGTTGCGGACCGTTTGCTCCGCGAGGCTTTGCAGCAGCGAGGCCACTTCGTCGCGCCGGTTATAGACCGGCACAATAACGCTGAATTTCCTGGTCATGACATGCGGGATTTATAGTCTTGGTAGGTGAACTCGCGCAGCGTTTCGCATTGGCCGTCGGCGCGGCAGAGGACCAGCGCCGGGTGCTGAATGCCGTTGAACATGGTGGTTTTCACCGTTGTGTAGTGGTTCATGTCTTCAAGAGTGAGCCGCCGGCCGGGATGGAGCGGCTCGGCGAAGTGCCAGTCGCCAACGTAGTCGCCGCTCAGGCAGGAATTTCCGCCGAGGCGGTAGGCATGAGGGCCGTCGGGCGTGGCCTCGCTAATGGCGGGCTGGTAGGGCATTTCGAGGGTGTCGGGCATGTGGCAGGCGAAGCTGACGTCGACTATGGCCGTTTTAACGCCTTGATTGTCAACTATGTCAACTACTTCGGTGATGAGGTCGCCGGTGCGCCAGGTCCATGCCGAACCCGGCTCGAGAATGACGTGGAGGTTCGGGTGGCGCTCCTTGAATCCGCGCAGAATCTCGATGAGGCGCTCGCGGTCGTAGCCGGCGCGCGTCATCAGATGACCGCCGCCCATGTTTACCCACTTCAGCGCCGGCAAAAAGCGGCCGAACTGAGCCTCGAAGGCCTCGAGCACCTTGGCCAGCTCCTCGGGGCCGCTCTCGCAGAGGGCGTGGAAATGGAATCCTTCGATGCCGTCTGGCAGCCGGTCGGGCATATCTTCGGCGCTCACTCCGAACCGCGAGCCGGGCAGCGACGGATTATAGAGGTCGGTTTCAATCACCGAGCAGTGAGGATTGACCCGCAGGCCGGCCGACACACGGCCGCCGCGGCGCTTCACCGCGGGCAGAAAACGCTCGGCCTGACTGAGCGAGTTGAAGGTTATGTGGGTGGAGCCGTCGAGATACTTTTCGATGGTGGCCTCCGTATAGGCCGGGCAATAGGAATGCACCGAGGCGTTGAGTTCTTCGCGCGCCAGTTGCAGCTCATTGAGCGAGCTGGCCGTGGCGTTGACGCCATATTCCTTGAAAATGGGGAACGTGCGCCAGAGGGCATTGGCCTTGAACGCCATGATTATTTCAACGTCGGCGCGGCGCGCAACGTTGAGAATCGTTTCTATGTTTGCGCGCAGCTTCTGCTCGTAGACAACATAGAACGGGGTGGGGAGCTCGCTGACGGTCATTGGTTGTTGAGATATTTTTCCAGAGTGACTATGCCGCGGGTGGCAGGCTCAGCGATAACAGTTACCCGCGGGCCTACGGGGGCCGGCTTCGGGTCGATGTAGAAAATCCGGGCGTCGGGGCGCGCGTAGTGAATCAGTCCGGCCGCCGGATAGACGTTGAGCGACGTTCCGACAATCACCAGAATATCGGCCTGGGCAACCACTTCGGCCGCCGGCTCGATCATGGGCACAGACTCCTCGAAGAACACAATGTGGGGCCTGACCGGGTGGCCGTCGATGCGCGTTTCCGGCGTGGTGTTGAGTTCCGGTTCGTGGAGCTCGAAAGTGAGGCTCTCGTTATCCAGCGCGCGAACCTTCATCAGCTCGCCGTGGAGGTGGATGATGTGGTTTTGCGGCGTTCCGGCGCGCTCATGCAGGTTGTCGACGTTTTGCGTTACGACCATGACGTCGAAACGCTCCTCCAGGGCGGCAATGGCCCGGTGGGCGGCGTTGGGCTCCACGGTGGGCAACTGGCGCCGGCGCGCGTTATAGAACTCATGGACCAGAGCGGGGTTACGGGCAAACCCCGAGGCCGAGCAGACATCCATTACCGGATGTTGCTCCCACAGGCCATTGGCATCGCGGAACGTGCTGATGCCGCTTTCGGCCGACACGCCCGCCCCCGTTAAAAAAACAAGCTTCTTCATACACCTGCAAATTTACGAAAAATTATTTGAGAATCCATAAATATTCGGGGGGTTGAAATATTGAGCTAATCAAATAGCTCCTTCATCTTAGTTTGAAGTGTTTTTTTGGTGGGAAGGCTCAGTTGATATTGCGCGACCAAAGTAGGGGATAATGAACGCGACATTGCGTATTCAACTACTTCGTCGTCTTTATCCTTGCATAGTAAAATTCCGATGCTTGGATTCTCGTGAGGCTTACGGATATCCCTGTCGAGCGCTTCGAGATAGAATTCCAGTTGGCCAAGGTCGGCCGGACGAAAACGTCCCATTTTAATTTCAAATGCCACAAGACAACGCAGTTCTCTATGGAAAAACAATAAGTCTATCCGAAAATCCTCATTGCCAACCTGAACCCTATATTCCTGACCCATATATAGGAAATCTTTACCGATTTCCAGAATAAAGTCTTTCATTTTGGCAATGATAGCTTGTTTCATAGAATACTCATTGTCGCAGTTGCTGCCAATAAAATCCATTACATACCTATCTCTGAATGAGCGTTCAGAAATAGGTGCGATTTCTCTCATCACTGCTGAGAGTATTGGCTTATCAAGCATTGTCCGCTCATATAGCCCACGGTCGATTGTTTTATTCAGTTCACGTGTCGACAATCGTTCCTTAATGGATAAATTTATGTAGAATTCTCTTTCTTCCAGGGTTTTGCATCTCGACATTATGGAAAGATTGTTTGTCCAGTTAATTTGTCTCAGCAGTGCTGAGAGTTTTTTATCTGCCGTGCAATATGTTTCATAGAACTGCTTCATACGCCAGAGATTCTTATCTGAGAACCCCTTGGAATTATCGGCATTGGCGGCTATATAGTCGGCCAGTTGGCTAATTACCCCATCGCCCCATTGCGAACTCTTAATTTTAAACGAGAGTTTTTCGCCTATTAGCCAATATAAATCAATCAGGCCCGAATTGGCAAGGCGAAACACACGATTACGGGTTTCGGTAATGCAGCATACGATTTCATCGAACTGAGCCGTGAGGTTATTGGGAGAAGCGGTAGGTTTGGTATCCATAATGTGATGCAGTTTATCAAAATGCAAAGATACGGAAATTTATTTGCTAACCACAAATATTTTTTAGTTGAGGGGGGTGGTTTGGCGGGGTGGGAAATTTTTTGTATCTTTGCGGCTAATTTATTGATTATTGTTGATTCTGCAATGAAGTTCAGCGAGTATAAAAATCCCGACTTGGTCGGCGTTAATAAGGAAGTTTTGGACCGATGGAACGCTATCGGTCTGTTTGAACGCTCAATCGCCGAGCGCGAGGGGGCACCGTCGTTCGTGTTTTTTGAAGGTCCGCCGTCGGCCAACGGCCATCCGGGCATTCACCATGTTCTGGCACGCACTATCAAGGATATTGTTTGCCGCTATAAGACCATGCGCGGTTTCCATGTGAAGCGCAAGGCGGGCTGGGATACCCACGGCCTGCCGGTTGAGCTGGGCGTTGAGAAGACGCTCGGAATCACCAAGGAGGATATCGGCAAGAAGATTTCGGTTGACGATTATAACGCCGCCTGCCGCCGCGAGGTGATGAAGTTTACCGACGAGTGGGAGCATTTGACGTCGCTGATGGGTTATTGGGTGGATATGCGCGATCCGTATATCACCTACGATAACCGTTATATCGAATCCGTTTGGTGGCTCTTGCAGCAGGTCTATAACAAGGGTCTGCTCTATAAGGGTTACACCATTCAGCCTTATTCGCCGGCTGCGGGCACCGGCCTGAGCTCGCATGAGCTGAATCAGCCGGGCTGCTACCGCGACGTTAAGGATACTACCTGCATAGCGCAGTTTACCTGCACCGACCCTATCGAGTCGATGACGGGCTGGGGTACGCCCTGTTTCCTGGCGTGGACCACTACGCCGTGGACTCTGCCGAGCAATACGGCTTTGTGTGTGGGCCCGCAGATTGACTATTGCGTTGTTCGCACATATAATCCTTATAGCGGCGAGCCGATTTCGTGTGTGGTTGCCGAGGCTCTGCTGAATTCGGTTTTGAATCCGAAGGGGGCAGACGGCGATCTGGCCGCATATCAGAAGGGCGACAAGGTGGTTCCCTGGCAGGTGGTTGACCGCCTCAAGGGCGAGCAGCTCGTTGGGCTGCACTATGAGCAGCTGTTCCCGTGGGTGAACCCGGGCGAGGGCGCTTTCCGCGTGATTCCCGGCGACTATGTTACGACCGACGACGGTACGGGCATAGTGCACATTGCGGGCACTTTCGGCGCCGATGACTTGCGCGTGAGCAAGGCTGCCGGCGTTCCGCCGCTGCATCTGATTGATCGCGACGGCAATATCCGCCCGATGGTTGACCTGCGCGGCCGTTTCTTCGTTATCGACGACCTGGACCCCGAATTCGTTAAGAATAACGTTGACGTTGAGGCCTATGGTCAATATGCCGGCCGCTTCGTAAAGAACGCCTACGACCCCGCCGCCACCGACGATACCGAGACTCTCGACGTTAGCCTCTGTCTGGACCTCAAGCAGCGCGGTCAGGCCTTTAAAATCGAAAAGCATACCCACAATTATCCGCACTGCTGGCGTACAGACAAGCCGGTGCTCTATTATCCGCTCGACTCCTGGTTTATCCGCTCCACGGCAGTGCGCGAGCAGCTGATGAAGGCCAACGAAACCATCAAGTGGAAGCCCGCATCGACGGGCGCGGGCCGTTTCGGCAAGTGGCTTGAAAATCTTCAAGACTGGAACCTGAGCCGTTCGCGCTACTGGGGTACTCCGCTGCCGATATGGCGCACCGACGATGCCCGCGAGGAAATCTGCATCGGCTCCGTTGAGCAGCTCAGCTCGGAAATCGACAAGGCTGTGGCCGCCGGATTCATGGCTTCCAATCCGCTGCTCGACAAAGGGTTTAAGGTCGGCGACTATTCCAAGGAGAATTATGAGAAGATAGACCTTCATCGCCCCTACGTTGACGATATAGTGCTGGTTTCGCCTTCGGGCAAGCCGATGCACCGCGAGCTCGACCTGATTGACGTTTGGTTCGACTCGGGCGCCATGCCTTTCGCCCAGCAGCACTATCCGTTTGAAAACAAGGAAGCGGTTGACTCGGGCGCCGTTTATCCCGCCGACTTCATTGCCGAGGGCGTTGACCAGACCCGCGGCTGGTTCTTCACGCTCCATGCCATCAGCGGCATGGTGAAGGACTCAGTGGCCTACAAGGCGGTTATTTCCAACGGCCTGGTGCTCGACAAGTTCGGCAACAAGATGTCGAAGCGTCTGGGCAATGCCGTAGACCCCTTCGCAACCATCGAGAAATATGGTTCCGATCCGCTGCGCTGGTACATGATAAGCAATTCCTCGCCCTGGGATAACCTCAAGTTTGACGAGGCAGGCGTTGTTGAAGTTGCCCGCAAGTTCTTCGCAACCCTTTTCAATACATATAACTTCCTGGCCCGCTACGCCAACGTTGACGGCTTCGACCCGGCGGCGCCCAAAGTGCCGGTTGCCGAGCGTCCGGAAATTGACCGCTGGGCAATTTCGCGCCTCAACACGCTGATTGCCACCGTTCAGTCCAATCTTGACGACTATGAGCTGACTCCGGCAACGCGCGCCATTTCCGACTTTGTAGACGAACTGTCGAACTGGTATGTGCGCCTGAACCGCTCGCGCTTCTGGGGCAAGGAAATGACCGCCGACAAGCTGGCCGCGTATCAGACGCTCTATGAGTGCCTCAATGCGGTGGCCCTGCTCATGGCGCCTATAGCTCCGTTCTATGCCGAACGCCTATATCTCGACCTCAATCCGGGCGCCGAGAGCGTTCATTTGGCGCTGCAGCCGCAGGCCGACCCGTCGCTGATAGACACTCCGCTGGAGCAGCGCATGGCTCTGGCCCAGCAGCTTACCTCCATGGTGCTTGCCCTGCGCCGCAAGGCCAACATCAAGGTTCGCCAGCCGCTGAGCAAGCTGATGATGCCGCTGGTTGACGACGCCCAGCGCGCCCAGGTGCTCCCGATAGTCGACCTGGTGCTCAACGAGGTTAACGTCAAGGAAATGCAGCTGCTCAATCCCGACGAGAGCGTTTTGGTTAAGCGCGTGAAACCCGACTTCAAGAAGCTCGGCCCCGTTTTCGGCAAGCAGATGAAGCTGGTTGCCGCCGCAATCCAGGCCATGGAGCAGAGCCAGATTGTTGAGCTCGAGCGTTCCGGCGCCATAGACCTCACGCTGAGCGACGGCTCGACGGCCCACGTTACGGCCGACACAGTAGACATCTTCTCGGAAGATATTCCCGGCTGGCTCGTGGCCAACGAGGGTACCGTTACGGTTGCGCTCGACGTTACCCTGACCGACGCTCTGCGCCGCGAAGGCATGGCCCGCGAACTGGTGAACCGCATCCAGAACATCCGCAAGGGCCGCGACTATGCCATCACCGACCATATCACCATAGTGTTGCAGCCGGTGGCCGAAGTGGTTGACGCCCTCAGCGAATATGCCGACTATATTGCCTCGCAGACCCTGGCCGACGCAATCACGACTTCCGACTCCGTTGCCGAATCGGCCGATACGCTCGATATTGACGGCCTGCGGGTTAACATTTCCATAGAAAAAGCATAATGGCAGAAGAAAAACTCAGATATTCCGACGAGGAACTTCAGGAATTCAAGGAACTGATTCTTGAAAAGCTCGAAAAGGCACGCGCTGAGTTCGAGCAGCTGCGGGCCAACGTTGTGGGCTCCGACGGCAACGACACTTCCGACACGTCGCCCACGTTCAAAACTCTCGAGGAGGGCGCCAACGTTTTGGGCAAGGAGGAGGCCGCGCGCCTGTGTGAACGCCAGCGCAAGTTCATAGAGCATCTGCAGAACGCCCTGCTGCGCATTGAAAACAAAACTTACGGCATCTGCCGCCAGACCGGCAAACTGATTCCCAAGGAACGGCTGCGCGCGGTGCCCCACGCCACTCTGAGCATCGAAGCAAAGAAATGAACGCCAGGAAAACCGCATGGCTCGTGGCGGCGATTATCGCGCTGGTGATAATCGCCGACCAATGGCTGAAAATATACATTAAAACCTCGTTCTATCTGGGCGAGGACCTGCAAATCTTTCCGTGGTTTCATCTGCTGTTCGTGCAGAATCCCGGAATGGCCTTCGGGTGGACTCTGGGCAGCAAGCTGGCTCTGACCCTTTTCCGCTTTGTGGCAACAGTTTTCGGCTTCTGGTATCTGAGCCGGTTGCTCAAACGTCCGGCCGCCGGCACCGGGGTTTGCGTTTGCGTGGCCCTGATTCTTGCCGGAGCCATCGGCAACCTGATAGACTGCACGTTCTATGGCTTGATTTTCAATAATCCGCTACCTCCGGCAACCGCCACTCTCTTCCCCACGGCGGGAGGATACGCGCCGGTGCTGCACGGCCAGGTGGTCGATATGCTTTATTTCCCGCTATTTTCCTTCTACTGGCCCGGCTGGATGCCCTTTATCGGGGGTGATTACTTCGAGTTTTTCCAT
>CAMWSP010000052.1 GCA_947176935.1 uncultured Porphyromonadaceae bacterium
GGCCCGTATTTCCACCCGAAAATGGCCGGTGGTCAGCCTGCCGAGAACATCCGCATTCCGTCGCCGATGGAATATATTCCCCTGATTGAGAAATATCCCTGCATCAAGCGCTGGGATGCCGCTCCCGAGCTGCCAGGCGCCGACGATTTCGCCCGCTATATCACCAGCAAGGGCGTGGTTGCCGCTCTGGGTCACACTCAGGCCAACAATGCCGACGTTATTGAAGCCTATGCCAGCGGCTACACTCTGGCCACGCACTTCTATAACGCCATGACCACCTCGCACAAGAACGGTATCTACAAACATGAAGGTACCGTTGAGGCCGTTTATCTGCAGGACGGCATCAATGTTGAGGTGGTGAGCGACGGCATCCACGTTCCGCCCATCATCATGAAACTCATTCATAAGTTCAAGGGCTACGGCCGCATGTGTCTGATAACCGACGCTCTCTCCATTACCGAGAGCCCCGACGGCACCAGCTATGATCCGCGCGTAATGGTTGAAAACGGCGTTTGCAAGCTCAAGGACGGCTCTGCCATTGCCGGCAGCTGCGCCACCATGGACCGCCTGATCCGCACCGCCGTAAAGGAAGCCGGCCTGCCGCTGGAAGACGTTGCCCGCATGGTGTCGGAAACCCCCGCCCTGATTATGGGCGTTTATGACCGCAAAGGCTCCATCTGCAAGCATAAGGATGCCGATATAATCATCTTTGACAAGAATCTCAACCTCACCAACGTTATCCACATGGGTGAGGAGGTTGCACTCTGATTATGTTCAAAATTCTGAAAACCTTCATAGTGCTCGGCGCGGTTGCGTTGAGCACTATGTCTTTATCAGCCCGCAACCTGATGCTGCCGGACTCGGTTACCGTGAGCGGGCAGATTCGCGGCTATCAGCCGGATTCGGTTGTTGCGGCAATGATTATTTCGGTTAAGGATGTTGTTGTGCATAAATCCGGAAAGTGCGTGATTCCAATCAATGCCGACGGCACCTTTTCCCGCACTTTCCTGCTTCCGCACGCTCAGACGGCCACGGTGCGCATCTACCCCCACAACTCTTTCGGATTATATCTGGAGCCGGGCTCCGACGTTTGGATTGAAGTTGAAGACAGCGTGCTGACCCGAAACCGGTGGGTCGGCCGAAGCATCGGCAAATATATAGACTTCGGCGGCACGCTCGGAACGGTCAATTCCGAACTCGAGGCCGCACCTGAATTTGAGGGAGTATGGACAGATCAGATAGAAGGCAACGTGTCGCCCCAACAGGTTAAGGACAGCGTTTTCCACGTTTACAACCGCGACAAGGCTGAAATGGAACGCTATATTTCCACCTTGCCGGCGAACAGCAAGGCGCCCTCGCTGTTGCGCAGCAGCCTGCTGGCTCAGTCGGTGCGTTCGCTCTATGACTATGCCGACTTCAACAAATCGCACGGGCTGCTCCCTCAGGAATATTACAGGGACTTTACGCAGGCGCTGATGAGTTGCGACTCAACGTTGCTCATGACCGACGATGCCTACATGGTGCTGAATCGTCTTGGCTTTGCCAGGTTCCTCCCGAGCAAGAGATTCAGCGTGGATATCGCCAAGCTGCAGCAGGCGGTTGACTTTCTCGACAGCCGGGGCGAGGGTTCAGCTTCAGGCGACCGGCAGCAGATTTATGCCCGGCTGTTTACTCCTCAGGAACTCGACCAGCTATACTCCAAGCTCGACCTGATTAACGGCGCGCCGGTTCAGGATGTGACCGTAGATGATGCTTTGTGGATTAACGACGCGCTGTTCAGTGCGGCCGACCGCGTAGGTTTGCGGAAGGAATTGAAGCAGCGGCTCGACCCGTCGCTTAATGTTGCCAAGCGCATTGAACTTAAAAACTACAAGAAAGTAGAGGCCAAAGACGCCGACTTCGTGCGCTCATTCTGCGGCCTGAAAGAACTGCCGGCAGTTTGGGACTATGCCATATCCTCCCGCGACTGGAAAGACATTTTCGAAGCCGACACGTTTAATCTCGCCGGGCGTGGCATCACTGACGCGACGTTGTGCGCAAGGCTTACGGCCATGCACGACGATATGCTCTCAGGCCGTGGTGACGATTTGTCGAATTCTCCCGCATGGGCTTACCTGCAGCAGCTGATTGAACCATATAGGGGAAAGTATCTTTTCGTTGACTTCTGGGAATTATATTGCGGCCCGTGCAGGCAGTCGATAGAATCTTCGTTTGATTTCAGGGAAAAATATAAGGATTCTCCCGATTTCGCGTTCCTGTATATTGCCTCAGACGGCGGCTCGCACCCCGTTGGCTGGAAAGAATACAGCAATAAGTATATGCCCAATACACCTTCCTTGCGTCTGCAGGAATTCAGAGTTGACATGCTCGGAGAATTGCTTGGCTTCACCGCGATTCCCTTTGGCGTTATATTCGATAGGGAAGGGAATGTTGTTCAGTCGAATGCCGTTATGTGGGAATTCATGAATTTTCTGCGCGAAAAAGACTTGATTCCTCAACAATGAAGTTTGGGGGTGGATTTTTGCACACTTTTGAAAAAATGCGTATATTTGCAGCAGTTTTAACTTCATCGCTATGACTCTGCAAAACGAAGAATCGACTCCATATACTATGGCCGAGGCGATTGCCGAAGCCAAGCGTTGTTTGAACTGCAAGGTGCCCCAGTGCCGCAAGGGCTGCCCCGTGGGCAACGATATACCGGACTGGATTCATGAATTGTCGATGGGCAACATCGGCAATGCCATGAACATTATCAACGCCAAGAGCAACCTGCCGGCAGTGTGTGGCCGCGTGTGTGCCCACGAGCGTCAGTGCGAGGGCCATTGCGTGCTCGGCAAGATGGGCGACCATATCAACATAGGTCGCCTTGAACGCTTCGTGGCAGACTTCGACACCTCCATGAACCTTACCCGCAAGGCGATTCCGCCTAAAACCCGCGGCAAGGTGGCGGTTATTGGCAGCGGTCCTTCGGGACTCACAGTGGCCGGCGAACTCGCGCGCCAGGGATTCAATGTTGATATATTCGAGATGGAGAAACGGCCGGGCGGCGTGCTTACTTTCGGCATACCGGATTATCGTTTGCCAAACTCGGTGGTTGATAGCGAAATCGAAAAAATCAAGCAGCTCGGCGTTAAATTCATTGTAGGTGTTACCGTTGGCCCCGATATAACCATAGACGGTCTGTTTGAAAAAGGCTACGACGCTATTTATATCGGAACAGGCACCGGTTCGCCCAACGCCATAGACATCGAGGGCGGAAGCCGGCGTTCGGTGATTCAGGCCATTCACTTCCTGCGCATGGCCTCGATGCTGAACAACAAGGTTGTGAGGCGCCGCGACGTGTCGGTCAAGGTCAATTCGCGAATCTATATCGTCGGGTGCGGCAACACCGCCATGGATGCCGCCCGCACCGCTTTGCGCCTGGGCGCCCAGGCCGTAACGGTTGTTTATCACCGCGACATGGAGAACATGACCGCTCTGCGCGCCGAATATGACGAGGCAGTTGCCGAAGGCGTTCAGTTCCTCTGGAATTCTTCGATTAAGAAAATCCGCCATAACAACGACGACGGCGACTATTTGCTGACCATGGAAACGGAAGGCCGGGTATATGAAGTTTCGGCCGACAAGGTTATGCTTGCCGTTGGCTCGCGTCCGGCCTCCAGAATAGTTTCTACAACCGACGGCATTGAAACCAACGACCGCGGCTACGTTGTTACCCGCGAGTTTCCCTATGGCATGACCACCCGCAAGGGCGTTTTTGCCGGCGGCGACGTTTCCGGCAGTCAGGCAACGGTGGTCCACGCCATGGCAAATGCTCGCGCCGTGGCAGAAAGTATAGCATCATACGTTGATGCCATAACCATGCTCCGCAAAATTGATCAGGCATGAAAAAAGTATTTGTCATAAACCCCGGTTCGACCTCCACCAAACTGGCGCTCTACCACGATTCGAAGCTGGTTTGGAAAACAACCCTCATGCACCCGGCCGAGGATATAACAAAATTTCCCCATCCGATTGATCAGCTCGGCTACAGGAACGCCCAGATGTATGCCGCAATCGAGGAGGCCGGCATAGATAGCGGTTTCGACGCCGTGATAGCCCGCGGCGGCCTGCTGCAGCCCACTCCCGGCGGAGTATATATTGTTGACGAAGGCATTTGCCACGACCTGATTCATTCGCCCAACGAACACGCCTGCAACCTCGGCGCGCTCATGGCCGACGAACTGGCCCGCGAATGTGGTTGCCCGGCGCTGATTGCCGATCCTGAAGTGGTTGACGAGCGCCTGCCGGAAGCCAAGCTCACCGGCCTGCCGGAGATGCCGCGCGTCAGCATATTTCACGCTTTGAACTCCAAGGCAGTTTCGCGCCGTTATGCCGAAAGCCTCGGACGCAAATATGAGGATATGAACCTGATAGTCGTTCACCTTGGAGGAGGCATAACGGTCAGCGCGCATCAGCGCGGCCGGGTGATTGACGTTAACGACGGCATTAACGGCGACGGCCCCTTCACCCCCGAACGCTCAGGCACTCTGCCGGCATCGCAGCTGATTGACCTCTGCTTTTCCGGCCTTTATACGCAGCGTGAACTAAAGCGGATGGTTAACGGCAATGGCGGTTTGAAGGCCTATTTGCAAACAACCGACGTGGCCGACGTGGCCGCCCGCGCTTCGCGCGGCGAGCAGCCGTTCAAGCAGGTGCTTGACGCTATGCTCTATGGTGTGGCTAAAGAAGTCGGTGCGCGTGCCGTGACCCTCGGCGGAAATATTGATGCCATAATCCTTACGGGCGGTATTGCCCATAGCGAATATTGCGTTGACTACCTCAAGGAGCGTGTGTCGTTTCTTGCGCCGGTATTTGTGCGCGCCGGCGAAGATGAGCTCGGCGCATTGGCGGATAATGCTCTGCGCTTTCTCAACGGGTCGATTCTGCCTACAAGTTATATTCCCGCTTCGGATAGAGTGCCTTTTGTGTCGGCAGAGGGTTAGGCTAATTGGGAGGGTTAGGATGATTGGGCTAATTGGGCGGATTGGGAGGGTTAGGCTAATTGGACTAATTAGTCTAATTGGGTGGAGGTTTTTTATTTTATTGGGCGGAGGTTGTTAGGAAGGTTTTTCTGACGAGGCGGCCCATTAGCTGGCAGCCGATAATGTTGCCGGCTATGCACGCAGCCCAAACGAGCAGTATTTCAGGATTGAGTCCGTTGGCCAATGTGTAGACGGTGTAATAGCCTATGTCGGCCACGCAGTGAGGAAAGCAGGAGAGGATGAATACCGGCACACAATATAGCATGGGTATATAGCTCAAAACGTTGTTGTAGTCACTCTCAGAGCGGGTGGGGCGGTCGACAGCGTGGCTCATCAGCATACCGCAGCCTATGGCGCCTATGAGCAGGCCGGCATAGTTGGTGGTCAGCCGGCTGTTGACGATTTTTGACGCGGTTTGGAGCATTGCGGGCATACTGTTGTCGGCAAAGCTGTAGTAAAGCCCGGTCATCAGTGCTATGCCAACGCCGTTGAACAGCAGCATTACCGCAAAGTCGCGGATAACTTTAAGGTTGAATTCCGACGCATAGCCGACTTTTCCGGTAAAGAGATTCAGTTTGTTGTTGATACATCCGAACAGGCCTATGCTGAACAACACGGCTCCAATAATGCCCGGATTCATCATATAGACTATAGAGCCGATTCCTATAAATACTCCTGCGTAGAGTGACTTAATGATAAATTGTTTCATTGATATCTATAGTTGCACTTACAACTAATTTAATTTATGAAAGATTACTGCAAAGTTACGCTTTCCCCATCGCAATTCAAAATTTAACCCGAAAAATTGACTTGGGAATTGCACAAGGGGGTAAAAATCAAGGAGCTACGCCAATCTGACGACGCTCCTCAATTTTAGTTGAGATATAGATGTTGGGCTATCCTGCAACCCACAGCTTAGAAGACTGGAATCTCAGCACTGATACACACTTAGTTAACTCGTATTTTTAAATTATTGTAAATCTATTGTAATCAGGATAGGATAAAGTGTAGCGCCGCTGGCCGCCTTTGGTGCGCATCGGGCGCAGCAGCGGAGCCTCGCGCTGCCACCAGCGCAGGGTGCTTTGCGGCAGCCTAACATTTCCGCAACTTCGAGTACGCGATAGTATGTTTTATTGCCGGGGGGCATTATAATATTGTGATAGAAGCAACTTTAAAGTTAATTGTCCTCAATGAAAGCCCTGTCAATAGCATTGTCTTTTGACTCTTTTGTACGCAACCTGTGCTCTTTGGCTTCTGGTGCAAATTTATCTGCGAGGTCACGAATATCGTCACATGCTCTCCATACTTTAACAAATAGAGCAATATAAAGAACTGAACATATAATAAGTATGAGTGTAGCTAATATTTCCATATTTCTTGGGTTATTATTGGGACTATTCGGTTAATTTTGTGTTGTTGTTTCTGATGTATCATTTCCTAAATCATTTGGCTGTTCTTCACAGTCCAAATACGCTGCGTTCGGTGGAATTCATTTCTTTTCTCTCAATAGGTTAATTATTTCGTTTTGAGCTTCGAGTAATTTGCGCTGCAACACGATAACCTCTGCCGCCGTGGCGTTATTGTCGGGGGTAGACATATCGCGGTTGTCAACATTTTCAATTTGCTTCGCCACAAATTCGTTTTTACCACTTGCCAGATATTGCTCGAAATGACCGCAGAGTGTGTCATTATCAAAAAAACAGCAAATATTTACTCCGAGATGGCGCGCAATAGCTTCCAAATCTGCGGCCTGAATCTGATTGAGGCGAATTGAGCGATGCAGATTTTGAGGGGACATACCAATGTTTGTTGCTAATTCTGCAACTCTGAGTCTTTTATGTTTGCATAACTCTTTGATACGCAATAGGTTCATGGTGTTCAGAATTTGTGGTTTTATGGAAGATTTCGTCTTAAATATTTTAGTTTAATATTTTTAGCATTAAATATTTTCATATATAGGAAAATATATGTTGCGTCACATCATTTTTCATGAATAATACACCAAGGGCAGTAGCAAAGTGAAACAGCTTATTTACGCTATCTTTCTAATATCTAACCGCAAAGTTACGTATTCTGGGTGAATTCTGCAAATATAGTGGTTATATAATTTCTCTATCTGCAATTACCCAGAATAAATGTAGTTTTTTAAGTGGATTAAACAGGGTTTAAAGGGACAATATTGTAATGATTCAAGATATAGATGTTAAGCGTGGTACTTTGTGCGTTTTTACAAAATATTTAAGGTTGAATACATTTGATACCCCACATTGTAAATTAGACTATGTGGACGTTATACTATTTCAGAGTCTTCAATATCAGGGTTGAATGTACTAAGAAACTGAAGTCGCTGTTTGGATAAATAGTCGATATCCTGATACAGGAATACACTGTTATAATCAAAAAAAGGTTTATTTGATGATAGCTTTGCCGGAGCATTTATATGCAATGCCGTACGGTAATAGTTTACTAAGTGACCATCCGCCTCTCTGTCAGCAGCGAATAAATATAAGTATTGGCATCCGACAATCTCTCTCAGTTCTTCTAATATAGGAACAATAAAATACCAAAATAGAGTTTCTCCCATTTTTCTAGGTAAATTTAAACTTCCCCAAAAGTCTTTTGCATTGTCATTTATACCAAAAAATTTCAATTCAACTCCAGAATAAACAACTGAAACTCTACTGATTTCTTTGCTTGGCTCCTTGGAAACATCTCCTATGTATGTGCGCTTTTTCTCAGCGTAGTAGCGGAAATCCTCATAACTTAGGCCTGCGTTAAGCGCATTCTTTATAGCTTGTAATGCTATATCGTGTTCGTCTTTTGAGACTTTTGCTGAGTTCTTTAGAGTATTTACGCCAACTAAAGCATTATGGCTAAGTATCATTTTTTGGTGATCAATTTTTTCAAATAATTCGCCACATCTTATTGAAAAAAATAATAAAACATCGTTATTTTTATTAGAAATCACATATGATGCTAATACTCCAGCTTTGTCATCAGCAATATGTTTATCACTGCGAAAGTGGTCTATAAGGAGCGATCTGTTTGTTCCATCAATAATCGGTCCAGATATGGACAGCAAACATGCAGAATCCGTACTACGTACTCTTTGACACTGGAATTCATTTAATATGGATTCCTGTTGCTTATTGATTTGCATTTATTTGAGGAAGAATTTGGTTAAAATAAAAACGACGAGTTTTAATTCGTTCAGCATCTTCTCGAATATCCTCTATTTTAATGAGGGAGGTACACATCTCTCCTTCAGGAGTATTGGCTCTTGCTCTTTGCCATGAAATCTCACCATGAGACAATATGCTTAAACTCCATGATGTTTTATTGGCGTAATTTTCAAATACGTAATCAAAAACAGGTTGGTACTGCTGCAAAGTCGCACAATCAATACGGCTATTGAAAGTCTTATTGCGATAGCAATCCCGTATCTGGACTAGCACGGGTCCATATTTCCATGCAGCGAATTGAGCTGCAAAAATAGGCTCTCCAGTGTGTATAATAGATTCACGTTGAGTGAAATAAAGTAATTTATGCAACTTCATTTCGTCAATAATCCTATTATATTGAACTTTGTATCTATGGTAGATATAGGATGCAACTTGGATAACGTCTATCATATTATGTTACTGGTGCTGATGTTATACGATGTTGCAAATATACGAAAAATATTTGATAGGACTATAATATTTTGTTAGTATTTGGTGTGCGAAAGTGACAAATACTACTAATACCTCCTACATAAATGTCTTTTTAATAAATTTTTAATAAAAAGGCATAGTGTTGAGAGAATAAATGTCGTGATTATTCTAAGTTTGTTTTCAAAATGTTTTACAAAAATGTTGCTTGTAAAACGTTGGTATATAAATATTTATAAGGGTATGTTTTACAAATGTTTTACAAATGTTTTACGAAAAATCGGGCTGAAATGCCCCAAAATTGCCGATTAGGCTGAGGGTCGTTTGCGCTTATATTGTTGATATTCAATTTCATAAATGTAAAACATTTGTAAATCTTTTTACCGAAATAACAACAAATATGCTCGGTAAGTTCGGAGCATGGTGCGCGTGAACGTTGATTTTGGTGCATAGAAAAAGCCGCTGAAACACTTTGTATTTCGTTGTGTTTCAGCGGCTTTGTGGGGTTGAGCGATAGACGGGGGTCGAACCCGCGACCCTCAGCTTGGGAAGCTGATGCTCTGCCAACTGAGCTACTATCGCGTTTGGTTACTGCAAAGTTAAGTAATTTTTTGGAAAAGGCAACGATTTTCCAAAAATTTTTTGTAGTTTTGCACTTTAGAAATGAGCAAGAAAGTTTATTATCGCTATAACGAGAAGTCGGGAAGCTATGAGCGCGTTTATCCGTCGCGCAAAACCCGATGGCTCGCCGCGCTGAGCCGGTTGGCTCTGTCGGTGGTGCTCGGTGCGCTTGTTTTTTTCTTGCTCAACGGCGTTGTTGACCTGCCCAAGGAGCGGATGCTCAGGGCTGAGAATGAGCAGCTGCATGACGAGCTGGATATGCTCAACGCACGCATGGACCGCGCGCAGGCGGTGATGTCGGACCTGGCCGACCGCGACAATAATTTTTATCGCGTGATGATGCAGGCGGACCGCATTTCCGACTCAAAGCGCTATGCAGGACTGGAGCGTCAGGCGCTCGGCTCGCTGAGTGATAAGTCGCTGGCAAACGAGCTGATTGACAAGATGAACCTGCTGGAGCGGGAAATAGTTGTGCAGAGTCAGAGTTTCGACGAGTTGCGCCGTTTGGCCAGCTCGCGCGCCGACCGCCTGAGCCACATTCCGGCCATACAGCCGGTTAGCGAGCTGATGTTGAAGCAGATGGCCAGCGGCTACGGGCGCCGCGTAGACCCGGTTTACGGCACCATGAAGTTCCACGAGGGCATGGATTTTGCCTGCGATGTGGGTACTCCGGTCTATGCCACCGGCGACGGCACCGTAAAGGCCGCAGACTGGCATAGCGGTTATGGCAACCGCATAGATATTGACCACGGATTCGGCTATTTGACGCGCTATGCGCATTTGTCGAAGATTTCAGTCAAGCCGGGTCAGAGCGTGAAGCGTGGCGATTTGATAGGTCTGTCGGGCAACACGGGCAAGAGCACCGGGCCTCATGTTCACTACGAGGTGCGCCTGAAGGATGTGCCGCAAAATCCGGTCAACTACTATTTTTACGATTTGACGCCCGAGGAGTATGCCGCCATGATAGAGCATGCCGAAAATGCCGGGCACGTTATGGACTAATCCCTATGAACGAAGAATTTTCGAAGAGCTATTATCGCATCCGCGAAGTGAGCGAACTGCTGGGCGAGCCCGCGAGCACCTTGCGCTATTGGGAGTCGGTATTTCCGCAACTCAAGGTTAAGCGCAACGACAAGGGCACGCGCTATTATACTCCCGCCAACATTGAAACACTGCGCCAGATTCGATATCTGGTAGTTGACCGCGGACTGAAAATCGAGGCCGCCGCCGAGCAGATGCGCGTGTCGGCGGACTCAGTGGCCGCCAAGCAGCGCGCCATAGAACGGCTTCAGGGCATCCGTCAGGCGCTCGTTGGCCTTCGGGATGCCCTGCATGAGTATCGTTGATTAGATTCAGTTTTTAGAATCTGAAAACCACTTCGGCTACGAAGACGTCGGGCGAATAGCCGCCTTCTTTGTAGTCGAAATATTTTTCGTAGTTTAATCTAACGTCGGCGTGAACGGCCTTGTAGGTATAAGTCACAGTCGAGCCGATGGTTGCGCGCTTGCGGCCGGGCTGTTCAACCATTTTGTTGAGTTCCAGATGGTCGGTCATGCCGTCGAAGCGGCCCTGGATTGACCAGCGGTTGAAGGCGCCCCATTTGACAGCTTTGTGCCAGTCAACGTAGGCCACATAGGAGTGGGTGCTCTTCTGGTGTCCGCCGCAGTAGTTTTTGAGCATATATTCGGCAGCGACGAGCACGTTGGAGTTCTCCCAGCTCAGCGCTCCGTCGATGAGGTTGGCGCGCAGGCCGTGGTCGTTCGGCTTGATTGAGCCGTAGCCGAGGTCGAGTTTGAAGCCTTCGGGGAGATTCAGCGATGCCTTGCCGGCGTAGGTGACGTCTTTGCTCCATTTCTGACCGCCGGTGAAGGTGATGGTGTAGGGGTTGAATACACCGAATTCCAGAGTGAGGGGAGTGTGGGGAATGGCATAGCCGACTTTTGCGCCGACGGCACGGTAGTTCATGATTTGATTGCCCATGAACGAGCGGTTGGCGAAAATATAGTTGGCGGGAGCGCGGAAGGGTTCAACGCCGAACGGCATGCGGAACTGGCCGGCCTGGGCATAGAGGCCTTTGGTGATGTCGAACTTGCCGTATGCGTCAAGAATCTGCATTACGCTGTTGTCGTATTCCGTCTGGAAGAAATAGCTGATTGAAGGGTGGATTTTACCACCGACGGTCAGACGGGCGTTGCGCACGCGGAAACGCTGCATGCCGGAATTAGTGTTCATTTCCCAGCGCGCGCGGATAACGCCGTGGAGCTCGGGAGTATAGCTGAACGCTTTTTCCTCGGCAGCGCCCGAGAGGGACGCTGCCAGGAACATTGCGCATATAAATTTCTTAGAGAATACCATATTTGCCTGCGAAAATAAGGGTTACATAACCGAGAATCAGACCAACGGCACCCATGATGATGCCGGTCTTGACCATGTCTTTCTGCTGAATCATGCCGGTTGCGTCGGCAAGGGCATTCGGGGGAGTTGAAATCGGGAGAATCATTGCCACGGAAGAGCCAACGGCAACACCGATAAGCAGAGTGCCTACGCCGCCAAATTCAGCGAGCGAAGTCATGTTCTTGCCAACAACGTAGAGGATAGGCACGAATAGGGCGGCAGTTGCGGTGTGGGAGATGAAGTTGGCCATCAGGTAGCAGATGAGGCCGGAGCCGATGATAACCATGATTGCCGACCACTGGTCGAAGGGAATCGAGTTGATAAGGTGCGAAGCCAGGCCGCTCTGGTTGAGGGCCACGCCCAGCGAGAAGGCGCCGGCAACCATCCAGAGAATAGACCAGGAGATTTCTTCGAGGTCGCGCTTGACGATTACGCCCGTAATGGCCAGAACGCCCACGGGGAGCATGGCAACGACGTTGGCGTTAACGCCGGTAATCGAGTCGGTGAGCCACAGCAGGATGGTAACGGCGAAAGTTGCGTAAACAACATAGTTGCGCCAGTCGGTTTTGATGTGGGAGTCGTCGATTTCCAGGTGGATAGTTTTTTGCTTGAAGGGGAACATGGTTTTCAGAACGAACCATGCGATGAAGAGCAGAATCAGAGTGAGCGGCACCATTACGAGCATCCACTGGCCGAAGCCTATGCCGAGGTTGAGG
>CAMWSP010000053.1 GCA_947176935.1 uncultured Porphyromonadaceae bacterium
GCGTCGACGGCGGGGGAGTCGGCGGCGGGGAGGTAGGAGAAGGTGTAGTCGGTGAGGGAGTATTCCAGCAGGGGCTGGGTGTTCCACAGGCAGTTGAGGTAGCGGGCGTCGTCGTGGCCGTCGGAGGTGAAGAGGCATCGGCGGAACCAGACGTTGACTTCTTCAACGTTGTCGTAGTCGCCTATGGCGCGGTCGCGGCCGTAGATTATGGAGTTGGTGAAGTCGGCGGCGGTTGCGTCGGCGTTGGTCAGCTCGATGATGGCTTCATCGGGCCAGGTGAAGAGGTACCAGTTGGCTATGGTGCAGCGGTTGAAGGTGAATTTTCCGGCGCCGAGGTGGAGCAGGGCCGATGCGGCGTTGGATATTTCGCAGCCGAGGGCGGTTATGGTTGTGGAGTCGGCGGCGCAGAGCTGGCGGGCGCCGCTGTTGTAGAGGCGGGAGTTGATGAGGGTGAGGTCGGCCAGCGAGTCGACCTGAACGCCCTGGCAGGTGTTGATAATCGAGGTGTGTTCCAGGCGGTTGCCTCGGCTTGAGGAGGTGAAGCGCACGCCTTCCCATTGTTTGGACATGACTTCGTAGCTGATGTCGGCCACCACGTTGTTGGTGCGGTCGCCGCGCATTTCAACGGGCGCTTCGGCGGAGCCGGGGCAGAGCAGGGTGCCGTCGACGATGAGGGCGGCTTTGTCGTGGAAGAGCAGTTGGGCGCCGGGGGCGATGGTGAGCGTTGCGCCGACGGCTACGCGCAGGGTGTCGGCAATCAGGTTGGGGACTTCGGCCTGCAGGGTCATGTCGCTGCCAACCGTCATTGCGCTGATGCGGTTAACGCGCTGGGAGCGGGCCAGAATGCGCACCGAGCGGGTTACGCCGTTGGTGGTGACGTCGAGCCAGTCGTCGAACTCCAGGGGTTCGGCCTGGGCGGGAGCGGGGAGCGTGCATTCAACGAACACGTAGATTGAGTCGTTGGGGCGGATATCTACGTCGGAGAACGTGCGGCCCGACTGGCCGTCGACGTTGATGCGGAAATATTGGCCTGAGCGCAGTTTTACTTCCGACAGGCTGATGTTCTTGCTGTTGCGGTTGTAGATGCGCAGGTTTGAGGTTGGCGAGGGGGAGTCGGAAAAGAACAGCCCCATGTCGAGTCCTTCGTCGGGGGTGGAGAATGTGGGTTGGGCCGATGGCGAGGTGTCGAACGAGTCAACGATGCAGCTCGACAGCGCCATAATGGCTATAATGGATAATAGAATATTCCTCATAATAGTAAATTAACGCAGCGCGCCGCCGAAAATTGCCTCGCCGCTATTATTTCAGTAGCTTCCGGTCATTATCGCCACTCTCCAATACGCTCATTTGATGAATGGCTATCTGATTCAGTTTTAAGAGGCGCTCGCTTTGTGTCATTCCTTGCTCAATGAATACGGCATTGAGGTTTTCCATATTCGACAGGCATATCAGCTCGTTGATAGAGGCATAATCGCGGATATTGCCTTTCAAATGCGGGTTCTCTTCCCGCCACTGACGGGCTGTTTTACCGAACATTGCAACATTCAGAACATCGGCTTCGTCGGCATAGACGTGAGAGGCCTGCTCACGGGTGATTTCAGCCGGGAGCAGGTGAGTCTTTATTGCATCAGTATGAATGCGGTAGTTGATTTTCGACAGTTCGCGCTTTGCCGACCAACCGAGCATTTTTTGCTCATCGCTTTTAAGCCGTTGAAATTCTTTGACAATATAAACTTTGAATTCCGGGCTAATCCACATTGCGAATTCAAAAGCGATATCTTTATGAGCATATGTGCCTCCATATCTACCTGCCTTTGCCTGAACGCTTATGGCATTAGTGCGAGCAACAAATTCTTTAACACTGATTTTGAAACTGTTTAAACCGGACTGATTTCTAATTATGGCGAATTCGCCATAATTAAAATCCGGATTGTATACTTTCTCCCATATTCCAATAAATTCCAACGTGTTCCTGTTGCGTAACCAATCGGTAATAAAAAAGTCCCCGTCTTTGGCGCGCAGCATATCTGTCAGGCAAATGTAGTCCTCTCCATTTACCTTGAGTATTGTAACTTCGGTATTCTGAACGTTTATTTTAGCCATAATCTCAATCTGATAATTGATATTCAGGTGCAAATGTACGAAAAATTATCCGATATTTCCGGTTAATGGTTAAATTTTGTTAACGATGTTTGCGGATTTGCGGGAAGTGCGTAACTTTGCAGTGCATTTTAATGGTATTAGATTTAAGGTAAGGAAGATTATTCGCCGGGATGGCGGATAATTTTTTTTTTCGTAACTTTGCACCCGAAAAATGACAACAAAGCTTTATCATATTATTTGCGAATGGCTCCGCGACCTGATTCAGGGCACTCCCTGGGAGGGCCATGTGTTTGCCGTGGGAGGTTGCTGCCGCGACGAAATGATGGGCTTTGAAATCAAGGACCTCGACCTGGCCATTGACCTGCCCAACGGCGGAGTGCGCTTTGCGCGCTGGCTCGAGAAGCGGCGTCTGACCACCGGCCGGCCCATTTATTTCCTGAAGTATGGCACCGCCAAACTGCGCCTGCGCCGTTTCCCAGAAGATGAAATAGAGCTGGTGCAGACCCGCAAGGAGCAATACACCAAGGAGACCTCGCGCTGCCCCGAAGTGGCTTTCGGCACGATTGAGGATGACTGCTATCGCCGCGACTTTACGGTGAATTCGCTCTATTACGACATTACGCGCCGCCAGACGGTAGACATTACCGGCATGGGTATTCCCGACATGGAGGCGGGGCGCCTGCGCACGCCGATGAACCCTGACGAGACGTTTAACGACGACCCGGTGCGCATTTTGCGCGGCTTGCGTTTCGCCAACCGTTTCGGCTGGAAGCTCGACGAGGATGTTTTCGACGCGATGCTGCGCCATATTGACCGGCTGACCATAGTTTCGCGCGAGCGTGTGCACTCGGAGCTGTGTAAGATGCTCAACGGCCCGGATCCGGTCGGAATCATGGAAACCTTGCGTTCGACCGGCGCTCTGGCGGTTATGATTCCCGAACTGGCCGAAATGCTGCGCAGCAAAACGCTCTGGTCCGCAGCCATGGAGCGCCTTCAGCGCGTGGTGGCAGCCGACCCGGAAGCTCCGACGCGCTATCGCCTGGCAACCATTTTCATGGGCTTGGCCGCCAAGCCCCACGATGCCTCGCGCAAGGCGCGTGCGGTTATGACCACCCTGCGCTTTGACCGCCCGATAGTCAGCGATGTGGCCTATCTGGTGCGCTTTGTGGGCGTTGGCGATGAAACGCTCGATAACTGGCGTCAGGTCAGGGCAATGCAGAATCTGGCCGTTATGCCGCGCCGGCTGGAGTTTCTTTGCGGATTCATGGCCGACATGGGGCGCACCGAACAGGCTGCGCGCCTGCGCGAAGAGAGTCGCCTGCTGGTGCGCGAAAACCGCAGCGGCTTCACCGACGGCACTCCGAAAGCCGCCAAGACCGAACCCGCCGACCCGGAGCCGCGCAAGCGGCATCGCCGCGGAGGGCGCAGCCGGCGCCGCAGCCGTCAGCGCCGCTCGCCCGGAAAGAATTGAAACAACCTATTAACCAATTAATTATAACTTATTCGTTATGAACATTTCAGGTGCTTTTGCCTACAAACCAAAACTCCTAACGTCGCTCAAAGGATACACGGCGTCGAAGTTCAAAGACGACCTCATTGCCGGCATCGTTGTCGGAATTGTGGCCTTGCCGCTGGCCATTGCCTTCGGTATAGCATCGGGTGTCAGCCCGACAATCGGTCTTATCACCGCCATAGTCGGCGGTTTCATCGTTAGTGCCTTCGGTGGCAACAGTGTTCAAATCGGCGGTCCCACCGGCGCTTTCATCGTTATCGTTTACGGCATCATTGCCCAGTTCGGCCTCGAGGGGTTGGCCATTGCCACTTTCATGGCCGGTTTGATTCTGCTGCTCATGGGCTTTTTCCGCCTGGGCACCGTTATCAAGTTCATCCCTTACCCGATAGTAGTGGGGTTCACCGCCGGCATCGCGCTGACCATTTTCTCCACGCAGATAAACGACTTTTTCGGCCTCGGACTGAAAAATATTCCCAGCGAGTTCATTCCCAAATGGGGAGTTTATTTCCAAAACTTCGGCTCGGTTGACCTGACCACTCTGGGCGTTGCGCTGGTTTCGCTGCTGATAATCATTCTGGCCCCCAAGGTGAGCAAAAAGCTGCCCGGTGCGCTGCTGGCAATCCTGATAGTGACCCCGGTGGTTTACTTCCTCGACCTGCCGGTTGAAACCATCGGCGGCCGTTTCGGCGAGCTGAAAACCGACATTCCGCTCCCCCACGGCTTCGAGCTGAACATGGCAACCATCAACCAGCTGCTCCCCTCGGCCTTCACCATAGCCATTCTCGGCGCCATCGAGTCGCTGCTCTCGGCCACAGTGGCCGACGGCGTTACCGGCTCCCGCACCGATTCCAACTCCGAACTCATCGGTCAGGGCCTGGCCAACGTGGTGGTTCCGATGTTTGGCGGCATACCGGTGACCGGCGCCATTGCCCGCACCATGACCAACATCACCAACGGCGGCCGCACCCCGGTTGCCGGCATAGTCCACGCCATTGTGCTGCTGCTGATTTTCCTGCTGCTGATGCCGCTGATTCAGCTCGTGCCGATGTCGACCCTGGCCGCGGTGCTGATCGTTGTGAGCTACAACATGAGCGGCTGGCGCACCGTGCGCTCCATTTTCCATAACCCCAAGAGCGACATTTCGGTGCTCATCGTAACCTTCCTGCTCACCGTTATCTTCGACCTGACCATAGCCATTGAAATCGGCCTGCTGCTGGCTGTTGTGCTGTTCCTGCGCCGCGTAATGGAAAACACCGACATCCGCGTTTACGGCTCGAAGCTCGACGCCGCCGAAAACACCGACCTCTCCACCCATGAGGAACTGAACCTGGCTCCGGGCGTGCAGGTCTATGAAATCGACGGCCCGTTCTTTTTCGGTGTGGCAACCAAGTTCGACGAAATGATGCGCACAACCGTTGGCGAGGAGAAGCCCGCAGTGCGTATTATCCGCATGCGCAAGGTGCCTTTTATCGACTCCACCGGTCTTCACAACCTTGAAACCCTTATCCGCTCCAGCCAGACCATGGGCATCCACGTTGTGCTTTCGGGCGTGCGACCCGAAGTGCACGAGGTGTTGCGCAAGAGCCATATCGTCAACCTGCTGGGCGAAGACCATATCTGCAACCATATATCAACGGCGGTTTTGCGCGCAAATGAAATTGCCGGCCGCATAAAGGAGAAATAATCCTTGAAACTACGCTCTCTTCTCATTGTTCTGATTCTGTTGGGCGGGCTCCGCGCCGGAGCCCAGCTCAACACCGACCGCACCCTGCAGTCAGGGCGCTCGGCCCTTTATTTCGACGACTATCAGGTCGCCATTCAGTATTTCAACCAGGTTATCGACGCCAAGCCCTATCTGGCGGAGCCATATTTTCTGCGCGCCATAGCCAAATATAACCTCGAGGACTATATCGGCGCCCGGCGCGATGCCGACCGGGCCGTGGAGCTCAATCCGTTCCTGCCCGATGCCTGGGAGGTGCGCGGTGTGGCCGAGCAGTGCATGGGCAATAACGTAGAGGCCATAGGCAACTATCAGCGCGCCCTGGACCTGCTGCCCCACAACCGCCAGCTGCTTTTCAACAAAGCCATAGCCGAGGAGGCTGCCGACCGCTTCGAAGCCGCCGATTCGACCTATGAGGAGCTGCTGACCTTCTATCCGCGCTTCGATGCGGGCTATGTTGGCCGCGCGCAGCTCAACCTCCACCGGGCCGACACTGTAGCGGCGCGGGTTGACCTGAACCGCGCGCTGGAAATCAACGCCAACAGCGTCGGGGCGCTGGTTATCCGCGCGGCGCTGGCCGAGGACCCGGCCGAAGCGCTGGCCGATATGGACCGCGCCGTGACCCTGCAGCCCGACCGCACGTTTCTGCGTGTGAACCGCGCGGTGGCCCGCTATCGCGTCAATGATTTCAATGGCGCCATTGATGACCTCGACTACGTTCTGCAGCAGGAGCCGCTTAACTATGAGGCGCTTTTCAACCGCGCCATGCTCCGCGCCGAGCTGGCCGACAACGACCGCGCCCTGCGCGATCTGAACCGCGCCCTGGAGCTGCGGCCGTCGGATTTGCGCGCCCACCTCAACCGCGCCATGGTGCTGCTGGCCAAGGGCGAATATCATGGCGCCATGGCCGACGTTAAAGCAGTGACCGACGTTTATCCCGAAATGTTTGCCGCCATAGCCCTGCGCGGACAAATCAATGAAGCCGCCGGCAACACCGCCGGCGCCCAGGCTGACTTCCGCTTGGCAAGCCGCCTGGCCCACTCAACGAAGATCAATGCCGACACCGATGCTCCGGCCACCGATGCCGACACCGATGCCGAGGCTACCCTGGCGCGCTTCAAGGCGCTGCAGAAGGCCGACGACTCCGAAGCCACCGCTTCGGCGCAGACCTTCAATGCCCGTGGCCTGAAAGGTAGAACGTCGGACAATGCGCAAACGGTTGAAATGCAGCCGATTTATCAGCTCAGCTACTACACCGACGCCGACGGCCCCGCGGTGTTCGACAAAGAAATCGAAGACCTCAACGCCGCCCGGGTGCTGCCGTTCGTGGTGTTCCTGACCAACGAGCTCCCCTCGCTCACCCGCGAGGCCGACGTTGAGCGTCACTTCAAGAGCATCAACTCCCTGACCGAAACCATAGGCAGCGGCCGCGCACGGCCGGTTGACCGCTTTGCCAGGGCTATGGACTATTCCACCCTCAAGGACTTCGAGCTGGCTCTGGGCGACCTCGACGCCGTGATTGCCGCGCAGCCCGACTTCGCGCCGGCCTATCTGCAGCGCGCCGCCGTGCGCTACCGCATTCAGGAAGCCGGCCAGGGAAGCGTTATAGTCGAAGGCGATGCCGCCGAGCTCAATGCTCGCTCCGCAATGGTGCTCGGTCAGATCATGGACGACCTGGATCGCGCGCTGGCGCTGAATCCGCGCATGGCCGTGGCCCACTATAACCGCGGAGTGGTTCTGATGCGCCTGGGCGCCTGGGCCGACGCCATCGATGCCTTCACCGCTGCCATCAACATTGACCCCACGCTCGGCTCGGCCTACTTCAACCGAGGCTATGCCCAGTTCTCGCGCGGCAACCGCGACGCCGCCATGACCGACATTTCGCGTGCCGGCCAGCTCGGCATCCACGCCGCCTACCCCCTGCTGCGCCGCATGCAATAAAAATTGTAGGTGTTATAGAACTCCAAAACCTTGTAGGGACGTGCCTTTGGCACGTTTCAAAAGCGATCGAGTATCAGGTGAAACGTGCCAAAGGCACGTCCCTACTGTTCAAGCAGTGTATTGCGGGCGGCGCGGAAGTCGTCGAAGGAGCGGAAAATATCGGCCAGCGCGGCCATTGAGTTGCGCGTCTGGGCGTCGAACAAGGTTGCCGAGTTGCCGGCGGCTGCTCCCGGCTGGCCCCGCAGGGCATCGCTCACCCCACCGGCTTTTTCGAATAGCCTCATTTCCAGATTCACCAGTTCGTAGGCTCCCGATGTTGCCGGGTTGGTAACAACCTGCTGCGGCCCCGGTTCGCCCGACTGAGGATTGTAGGGAATAACGCCGTCGTAGCTCGCCCAGAGGCGGCGCACATCACTCCAGTCCAAATCTTCGCAGAGCTGGTTTTCCGGAAAGAGCAGAACGCCCTTGGCCGAGGTGGCCATCATGTTGTCGATGAGTGTTATCAGTCGGTTAACGTGTTTCTGCTGGTCGATGAGGCCTTCGATGAAGGGATGAATCTCGCCGTCGAGCAGCGGATAGAATTTCAGCGCGAACGGGTGATGGTCGGCTTCCACTCGCCGCAGTTCGTGGCCCTCGGGAGTCAGAAAGCGGCCCACCCAGGCGGTGGTGTATTCCAGGCGCGATTCAACCTTTGGCAGTCCGCGCTTGGCGCGCTTGCGGTTCAGGGCAATGATTTCCGACTCGCGGTTGGCCGCCACATAGCTTACCGATGCCTGCAGCGGGTCGTGGACGCGGAAGCGAGCCGAGGCTTCGAGAGTCCAGATTTCAATAACCCGGCAGCGCTCGCTATCGGCATAGAGCCGCCCGATTTCGTCGGCCCGCGCCTTGGAGCCGCCGGCAAACCGCGCCATAGTTTCGGCCGGCGACCAGGAGTGGAACATTCCTATCAGCTCCACGTCGAGCGACCGCGGGTCGCGGATTTCGGAGCAGAAAAAGTCGTCGGGATTGACGTTGTCGACCCAAAGACCGCTGCCGGCGGGACGGCGCTCGTTGACCACACGCTGAATGGCGCAGCCGCTGATAAGGAATTCCTCAAACATGCGGGCGTCGAGCTCGTCGATGCGGTTGCGCGTGTCGGCGGGAGTTTCCAGCGGGTCCTGGCGCGAGCGGAAGTGACCCACTATGGTTGCCAGCAGGCGGTGAATCATGTTGTTGGTGAGCGGCTGGCGGCCATTGAGCGAGGCATATTCGCCTTCGGTCAGGCGCTCGCCGTCGGGGGTGGTCATGATGTCGCCCCATTGGCGGCCGAAAGCGAACTGCTTGAACCTGCTGCGGGCGGCGCGCATCGGGGCGAGGCGACCGTGGGCACGCCGCGCCCGGTTAATGTAGTCTATCATAAGTTGTTGGGCGGAATAATCAGTTCTTTCAATGCTGCATCGTCGAAAATATAGATGTCGGGGCCGGGGTCGAGAGCCACCATCAGGGAGCTCAGCGTTCCCTCGGCGCCCGCAACCGCCACGCGGTCCTTGCCTATGGCGGCGACCATCGGGCGCCGGCAATAGGGATTGGCGGCCGCCAGGCGCACTTGCTCAAGGGTGGTGTCGGGCGCCACCGGGGCGTCCCAGCCGGAGAATCTGACCTCGAGAATGCGGCGCGACGATGCCGAAACGCCGACCAAGGTCAACCCCGATTCCGAACTGCTCACTATGGCTGTTGGCGATGCGTCGACCGGAATTATCAGCGCCGGGTCGCCACGGTCGAGCAGCTGCAGATACCAGGCGCGCATCTCGGCCTCGATGGCCGCGCTCAGGTCGGTGCCGTCGGTGCGTGCAACCGCACAGTCGAGCCTCAGGGGCTCGGCCATGCGGAGATTGCGCCAAAGATTGAGCATTTCGCCTTTGGTCAGTGACTTTTTCATTCGGCAATAACCCTTATGTGTGCTTCGGGATAGCGCAGAACCAGGCAGCTGACTTCGGTGAGCACCACGGCCTCGGTGTTGCGCTGGCCCGAGGTGCGCAGGTCGAGCGTAGTGGCCGCGAAGGGCTCGCGCACATACTTGGTCAGGAATTCCGGGTCGATAATCAGGCCGTCGGCCGAGTGGCCGCAGCTATCGAACACCTCTGAGTGGATAACGTAGAGAGTGCCGAACTTAGAGTGCATTTCGGTGAAGTCAAGACCCCAGCGGCTCACCACGTCGCCCGGCAGCATAACGCGGTTGTTGCCTTCGAGCAGGCTCAGTTGCTCGATTAGTTCGGTGCCCGCAATCAGAATTTTGCGCGCCGAACCGGCATGGCCCGTAAAGGCTGCCGACATTACTCTGAGCCATTCGGCGTTGGTGAGTTCGCCGGCAGTGTAGCCCACTTCCTTGCCGGCCTGGTTCCAGATGCCGCCGGTGAGGAAGATTTCGCTCTTCTTGTCGGGGTCGACAATGCGTGCGCGGGAGCCGAAAAGGAAGCTGCGCTCCATGCCCAGGCGCATGTCGTAGATAGCCACTTCCTCCTGGTCGGTGAAGGTCCAGCCCACTTCCTTGTTTGCCGAGCTCAGCAGAGTTGACTGCTCAATCTGAGCCTTGAAAATCTGGCAGTAGTTCTGCTTTTTGGTGGGGAGAGTGGCAAACTGCGAGGTCTGCACATCCAGCTCGCCTGCGGCGCGACCCATGCGCACCATCATCGAGCCGGCGCGCACCGAAATATCCTCGCCTTCGGCCAGGTTTACCGCTTTGACGCGCATAGAAGTGTCGGAAGTGCCAACAACATAGAGAATCAGCGGTTCGCCGGCCGGGGTCATGGCTTCTACAACCATCAGGGTTTCCGAAACGTCGAACGCCTGGGCATTGTTGAGAGTGATGGTCGACACCTCGTCGCCGCCAACGATAGTGGCATTCGCTTTCAGAGCGGTTGAATCGGGGCGGGTGGCAACTGCGTAGTAGTCAACCGTCATGCTCTTGCAGGGGCGGGTTGCCGCATAGCGGCTCAGCTGGTCGACCGGAGTTGCCATGGGGCGCAGTTTGGTTATGCGCTCGTCGACTTCGTTGCGCAGGAGTTCGGGCGCTTCAGCGCCAACGTTGGTGGTGGTTAAGGGAATCTGTTGCATAGAGATGTGTGTGTTATAAGATTTATAAGTTTTATAAAATTTATAATCAGTCGTTATCCCAGATTGAGCGGCGGCGTTCGGCCAGGACTCTGAAGCCGGGCTGCGTATCAACTTTGGCGCCGGCGGGCTGCGGACTTTCCCATACTCCCGGCTCGTTCATCTTCGCCTTGATTTGCTCTTCCAGTCCGCGGCGATAGCCGCGCTGTTCCGCCTCGGCCAGCTGCTGCTCGAGGCTCATTTGCTGCTGTTCGTTGTTTTCCATAGATTCAGTATTAAAAATCATTAAATACGCTGCAAAGTTACGCCCGCGCCGGCACCGCTGACCGTAGAATCCGCAAAAAAAATCAAAACCCTGTAGGGACGTGCCGTTGGCACGTCTTACAAGGCTTTGTGTATCAGGTGTATAATGACTGACTCAGACCAACCGCCTGAATGAATCGGGAATCGGAGTGGTAAACGACATGGCCCGGCGGCTCGTTGGATGCACGAATTTGAGCGACTGCGCGTGGAGCGCCATGCGGTGAATGGGCGAGGGGTGGCCGCCGTAGCGCCGGTCGCCGCTTATGGGGGTGCCGAGCTCCTTCATGTGGACGCGAATCTGGTTTTTGCGGCCGGTGTCGAGCTCACACTCAACCAGCGAGTAGTTGCCGCGGGTGTTGAGCGTGCGGTAGCGCGTAATGGCGAGTTTGCCGCCGTTGGTGTCGTCGGCGGTGGAGTAGACCTCATGGCGCGAATTCTCGTTGAGATAGCTGCGCACCGTGCCTTCGGCGGGTTCGGGCGCCCCTTCGACCACGCAGAGGTATTTGCGCTCCAGAACCATGTTGTTCCAGTTATGTTGCAGCGCTTCCTTGGCCTCGATGGTTTTGGCGAAGAGCATCAGGCCGGAGGTATCGCGGTCAAGGCGGTGAACGATGAATAGCTTGTTGCCAGGATGTTCGTTTTTCAGATAGTCGCGCAAAATCGAGTAGGCGGTTTCGCCGCGCGAAGCCGAGTCGTCGGCCATGGAAAGGAGTCCGTAGCCTTTGTGGACCACTATTATCTGGTCGTCTTCGTGGACTATGCGCAGGCGGCGGTGGTAGAATTCGCGGAATTCGCGGGTCAGGTTCACTTCAACCTTCTCGCCGGGGAGCAGCGGGCGTGTGGCCTGAGTGACCACGTTGCCTCCTACGCGCACCTGGCGGTGGGCCAGCATCTGTTTCAGGGCGGTGCGCTTGCGGTCGGGCAGCTGCAGGCTCAGAAAGGCGAGCAGCTGAGTTTCGGCGGCATCGGCGGCCACCTCGAAGGTTACTATGCGGTCCGGGCGGACCTGGGCTTCGAATTTCATTTCTTGCGGGCGGTGCGTTTGGCCTTGGGAGCGGGCTGGTTGGCGATGATTTCCTTGCATTGCTCCAACGTCAGCGCTGCCGGGTCGGATATGGTTTTGGGAATCTTATAGTTGGCTTTGTTGAAGCTGATGTAGGGGCCATAGCGGCCGTTAAGAATCTTCAGGTCGGGTTCCTCGCTGAAGGTTTTGAGCTCGCGGTTGGCCTCGTCGGTGCGTTTCTGCTCGATGAGTTCAACGGCCTGGTCGAGCGTGACTTCCTCGGGCGCAATGTCCTTGGGAATCGAAACGAACTTGCCGTCGTGTTTAACGTATGGGCCGAAGCGACCAATGGCCACGCTCACTTCCTTATCTTCGAAATCGCCCAGAATGCGCGGGAACTCAAACAGGTTCAGGGCTTCTTCCAGCGTTATGGTTGATAGCGACTGACCTTTGAGCAGCGAGGCGAAGCGGGGCTTTTCGTCGCTCTCGGCGTCGCCAATCTGCACCAGCGGGCCGAAGCGGCCGATTTTAACGCTCACCGGCTTGCCCGAGGCGGGGTCTACGCCGAGAACGCGTTCGCCAACCTTGTGTTCCAGGCGCACGTTCATGGCTTTTTCCACTTCCGGGTGGAAG
>CAMWSP010000054.1 GCA_947176935.1 uncultured Porphyromonadaceae bacterium
GAAAGCGGGAGAGTAGGTCACCGCCCCTTCCCTCAGAGCCGGACTCCCACACGAGTCCGGCTCTTCCTTTTTTCAACCGCCACATATCTAAAGTCAGCTAAAATAGCTACTTAGCTATTATCATATCGCCGAGTGAAACCTTTTTGATTCAAAAAACTGAGAGGCCGTTGGGTAGAGTGACTTCGTTGAGGAGCCATTGGCCGTTTCGCTTCTCGAAGGTGAGCATTCTCTTGCACTGGAATCCCATGTCGGAGAATTCAATTTCAACGGTGTTTGGAGCTATGAATGTTGTTGAGACGACTTTGCTTTCGCCGTCACCATCCTGCGCGCCAGAACGGAGCAGCCATATTGCGTAGCCCTCGCCGTCCATGTCGTAGGCATCGCTGAGCTGCTTGAGCAATTCGGGGGTGCAATGCTCGCTGATAAAGACAAGCGTTTCGTCGGTGTAGTTCAGAATCCGGCTGTAGATTTCCGCGGCGAGTTCAGGCAGCAGAATGTCGTCGGGTGTTTGAGGTGCGGGCTGCTCAACGGTGGAGCTATCGGACAGAGTTTCAGCGGTTTGGTTGGCGTTGTCGGCCTTGTTTGAACTGCAGGCCATCATGGTCACGGCTGCGGCGGCAATGAGATACTTGTATTTCATGTTAAATCAGTTGGTTGACTAATTCGCGGCAAAGATACGAAAAAAATCCCGACTCGACCGCATCGGGCGCCGGGATGGATTAGGTTGGATAGGTTTTAATTTAAGGGATGGTGATGACAATTTTGCCGATTCGGGTGCGTTGTTGGGCGAGAGTGTGGGCAGCGGTGATGTCGTCAAAGTGGAATTTCGCGCCGATTATGGGGCGTATGCCGGCGCTCTCGATTAGTTTCATCATGCTGTCGATTTGCGCTCGGGTAGGTTTGTTGCTGTAGAAACCGGTCAGATATACGCCTGAGGGAATGTCTTTAATCGGGTCGAATTGTTTGAGCCCGTAAATTCCACCGAGTAGGCCGGTGTGGCACACTATTCCGTGTAGCGCGGTGAGCCTGAGCGAGTCGGGCAGCGTAGCTGCGCCAATCAGTTCGAGCACTTTGGTTGCTCCGGCAGGATATTGCTCCAGGAATCTTTGGCGGAAGTCGTTGCCCTCGAGGATAACGTTGTCGGCACCATAGCTGCGGAGCAGTTCTGCTTTGGCTACGCTGCGAGTCGTTGAAATCACCGTTGCTCCGATTGCTTTGGCGAGCTGCAGAGCGGCGATGCCTACAGTCGATGAACCACCTCGGATCAGGAGTGTGTCTTCGTTGTGGAGCCGGAGCGATAGCGTCAGTGATCCATAGGCGGTATAGAAAGTTTCGGGGATGGCGGCCAGTTCGTCCCAGTCGAGGCTGCTTTCAACGGGGAATACATGGCTTGCGGGGAGCAGGGCGTATTCGGCGTAGCTTCCGTTGAAGCTGCGTCCCATGCCGCCCATTAGGGCTATCACCCGGCAACCTGCGGGGAGGCCGCTATCGGAGGGATCGACTATTTCACCGACGCATTCTATGCCGGGAATAATCGGTTTGGCAATGTAGGGTTGCGCTACTTCAAACTTGCGCAGCAACACTTCGGAGTGGTTTATGCCGAAGGCCTTTACCTTTACGAGCACCCAACCGGTGCGCACCCGGGGCAGCTCAACTTCGGTCAGGGTCATTTCCTCAGCCTCGCACGGGCCGGTCAAAACAACAGCTTTCATATCTTTTTCCAGCATTGAGGGTCGGGGGCATAAAACGAGCGGTGATAGCCGAAGGCCACTGCCGGACAGCCGCGGCAAAAGCGCAGCAACTCGCATCGGGAGCATTTTTCGAACCGTTCGTAATGGCGATATCTCTCCATTTCTTCGCCGTTCCAGAGTTCATGGAGCGGTTTTTTGAACAGGTTACCGACCACGCTTTCAAATCGGCGGCAGGCCATAACGTTGCCGTTGGGCTGAATGGTGAAGTGGCAGTCGCCGCAGTGGCAGCCGTCGTAGATAGCGTCGGGGTCGCTGTTTGGCGGAATCCGGAATAATCCTTTTTCGTAGAGAAACAGTGTCCAGAGGTGGTCCTTTAGGTTGAATATGGTCGAAGAATCTTTGTGTTGTTCAAATTTCTGCCAGATTCGCCCGAGAAAGTCGCGGTATTCTTCGGGGGTAATGTGTGTTGATTTTTCTTCCGAGGTGGGGCAATAGCGGCCGAAGGCAAACACGTTAACGCCCTTTTTCACCACCAGGTCAATGATGTCGGGAATTTCATTGATATTAGTGCCGGAAACTGTTGTCATAACAGCAACGCGGATGCCGTTCCGCTTCAGCACGTCGATTTTCTCGATTGTGGTGTCGAACGAACCCGGCTTGCGGATTGAGTCGTGGGTCTGCCTCATGCCGTCGATAGACAGCTGATATTTTTGGCAGCCCATAGCCTTGAGCCGTTGGCACACACGGTCGGTGAGGTGAAACGGATTCCCGAGTATGGTGAACGGAATATCCTTTTCCTTCAGCAGAGAAATTATCGACCAGAATTCACGATGCAAAACAGGATCGCCGCCCGTTATGTAGAAATAGGGCAGACGATCCATTTTGCGGCACATGTCCTCGCACTGTCTGATGACCTCCACCGCTTTGTCGAGAGGCATTTCGATCAGGTGCGGATGCCCTTCAGAAAAAATATAGCAGTGCTCGCAGCGCTGGTCGCAGCTGTCGGTTATGTGCCACTGAAAAGCGAAGTATTCCACTGCGGAACTTCTTACTTCTCACCTGCGCCGCAGGCGGAGCCGCATGCAGCGGGTTTGGGTTCGGGCTTTTCATCGCCTGCGCCGCAGGCAGAACCACATGCGCCGGCGGGATTTTCGGTTTCGGCTGCGGCGTTGAAATAGGCCTGGGCGGTGTGCTTGAGGGCACCGTTTTCAATACGTGTCATTGTCTGTTCGTTTTTTAGAGGGTTAAACTTCGGTTAGCTGTTGCAAAGATAAGTGATTATGTTTTAAGTTGCAAGAGGTGATAAATAGGTTCATTGATAACATATTTATCGCTTTTGTTATTTATCAGTCGGTTATTGTTTCGAGGGAAATGAAAAAATTTTTTCGACCAGTGAATAATTTGGATACTTGCCGGATTTGGAGTAACTTTGCGAGTGAAAGCAGCTTGATTATGAGAAAGAAAGAGCAACTAAACTCGATAATAGAGATTTGTCCGGTAAGGAATGTGGTGGCCCGCTTCGGCAATAAGTGGGCGCTGTTGGTCATACTCGTGCTCAGCGAAACCGGGCCGATAAGATATAATGAACTCGGGCGGATGATTCCCGATATTTCTTCGCGCGTGCTGTCGTCGACATTGCGCACTCTCGAGGCCGACGGTCTGGTCGAGCGTCGGAGCTATCAAGAAGTGCCGCCGAGAGTGGAATATTCCCTGACGGAAACCGGCCGCTCGCTCGTGCCAATAATAAATAAGCTTACCGAGTGGGCCCAGAAGAACATGAAAACCATTATCGCTCACCGCAATTCCAGGCTCCGGACCTGATTCTGTCGCCTGAGATTTTGAAAAAAATTGGGGGTGGGGGTTGCGAGGGTCGAAAAATTTGTTTAGTTTTGCAGGCAATGACACGGAATAAGGAAACGTCGAAGCTGGCGGCCCGGGTCAACCTTTGGCGCCGCCGAATCAGAAAAGCCTGGAACTATGCGCTCGTGGGCGTATGGCACGACCGGCGTAACTCCTTGTGGGTGCGGTTGGTAAAGACCGTGAACCTGACCGTAAAGTCTTTCCTTTCGGCCGATTTGCAGTCAACGGCGTGTGCGCTGACTTTCCGGCTGCTGCTGGCTCTGGTGCCGTCGCTGGCGCTGATTTTCGCCATTGGCCGCGGGTTCGGCTTCCAGAATATTCTGACTTCACAGCTGTTCAGCTATTTCCCCTCGCAGCGCAATGCGCTGGAGGTTGCCCTGCGCTTTGTGGATTCCTATCTGGCGCAGGCGTCGGAAGGGCTGTTTGTCGGCGTGGGTATAGTCGTGTTGCTCTGGACTTTGATTTCGCTGATATCGTCGGTTGAAGATGCTTTCAACCGCATCTGGGGAATCAAACACGGCCGCACGCTCTGGCGCAAGATAACCGACTATACGGCAATCTTCATCATCCTGCCTGTGATTATGGTGTGCGGCTCGGGCCTGACGGCTTTCATGTCGTCGACCGTGGAGGATACGCTGCCGTTCATGACTCCGCTGCTGTCGGTGAGCCTCGACGTGGCCTCGGTGGTTCTGATATGGATGTTCTTTACGGGCGTTTATATGCTTGTGCCTAACACCAAGGTCAAGTTCAAGAACGCTCTCCCTGCGGGCATCCTTGCCGGCATAGCCTATCAGGTTCTGCAGTGGCTGTTTGTAAGCGGCCAGCTCTACGTCAGCAAGTATAATGCCATTTACGGCGGCTTCGCTTTCCTGCCGCTGCTGTTGGTGTGGCTGCAGCTGGTGTGGCTGTTCACTCTCACCGGGGCGCTACTTTGCTATTCGGCGCAGAGTATTTCCGACTATGCGCTCGATGAGGATATTTATGGCATCTCCTTCAACTACCGCCGCCGTATCGGCGTTGGGCTGCTTGCTATTATGGTGCAGCGCTATGCTCAGGGCAAGGAGCCGCTTTCGGCCTCCAACTTCGAGCACTCGTTTGGCGTTCCATTGCGCCTGGTGCAGATTCTGCTGGGCGAAATGGAAGATATGGGGCTGGTTTGCCGTGTTATGCCGCCGAGCCGCTCCGACGTTGTCCGTTATCAGCCGGCGCGCGACCTTTCGCAGATGACCGTAGGACAGGCCGTCGACGCTTTCCGTGACCATGGCTCGTCGGGCTTCGTCAGCGCCTTCGCCTCGGATTTCAAGGTGCTGGTCGATATTCTTGACCGGGCAGACGATGCTTCGCTCCTTGCGGCCGGCGAAACCCTGGGCACTCTGCCTCTTGACCATCTCGGAACTTCACGAATCAAAAAATAACTTCAAACCCTTATAAAACAATCAAACCAAAATGAAACAAGTAATTTCAACCAACAATGCTCCGGGCGCCATCGGCCCCTACAGCCAGGCTATCGATGCCGGCCAGTTCGTTTTCTGCTCAGGTCAGATCCCCGTTAACCCCGAAACCGGCGAAATCCCCGAAGGCATCACCGCTCAGGCCCGTCAGAGCCTCGCCAACGTTAAAGCCCTTCTCGCCGCAGCCGGCCTGACCATGGATAACGTTGTGAAGACCACCGTTTTCCTTGCCGACATGAGCTTGTTCGCTCCCATGAACGAAGTTTATGCCGAAGCCTTCACCGCTCCTTTCCCCGCACGCTCCGCCGTTGCCGTTAAGGAACTGCCCAAGCAGGTTCTGCTCGAAGTAGAAGTTATCGCAGTCAAGAACTAAACCGACTGCCCGAACGTTCAATCTAAACAACTCTAACCAAAAGAAATTATGAAAAAGAAATTTATCTGCACCGTTTGCGGTTATATCCACGAAGGTGACGAAGCTCCCGAAAAGTGCCCTACCTGCAACGCTCCCAAGTCGAAGTTTGAAGAACTCAACGAAGGCGACCTGCTCAACTTTGTGACTGAACACGTTATCGGCGTTGCCAAAGAAGGTGCCGACGAAGAAATGATTCAGGACCTCAACAACCACTTCCTGGGCGAATGCACCGAAGTCGGCATGTATCTGGCCATGTCGCGTCAGGCCGACCGCGAAGGCTACAGCGAAATCGCCGAAGCCTTTAAGCGCTACGCTTTCGAAGAAGCTGAACATGCTGCCAAGTTCGCCGAACTTTTGGGCGACGTTGTTTGGGACACAAAGACCAACCTCGAAAAGCGCATGCACGCTGAAGCCGGTGCCAACGCTGACAAGATGCGCATTGCTGCCAACGCCAAAAAGGCTAACCTCGACGCCATCCATGATACCGTTCACGAAATGGCTAAAGACGAAGCCCGCCACGGCCGCGGCTTCTATGGTCTCTACCAGCGCTACTTCGGCAATAAGAAGTAATACTCCTAAAGAACATAAAATCAGCGAGCTTACCCATCGGGTAAGCTCGCTTAATTTTCAGAGGTCCCAAGCAGATTCGAACTGCTGTGCACGGTTTTGCAGACCGTTGCCTAACCTCTCGGCCATGGAACCATTGTCCAAATGTGGCGCAAAGTTAGGCATTATTCACGAATCTTGCAAATTTTTCGGCGATTATTTTTATTGGTGAGCCGGGCGGAGCAGGTCGTTGACGGTTTTTACGGGGTTGAAAGTGGTGGGGGGTACTACGATGAAGAGGGTGTTCCACTCGCGAATTGCGCCGTTCCAAAGGCCGGGGAGTTCGAGGGCGAGCAGCTCGCGGCCTTGCTGCGATTTGGCTGATATAAAGCCGGTTGCGGGGTCGACATAGTCGGGGAGGTTGAAGTGGTGGCCGTCGGTATCGGCTATGTAGCACACCAAATCTACCGGGTTAAAATGTGTCGATTTGGCCAAAATTTGGGTATATTTTGGCGAAATTTGGTGACTTTCGAGGATTTGTGGGGACGCGGAGCCATCGGAGTTGACGGTGATGTAGGGGCCACCGCCGGGTTCGCCTTCGTTGATGACCATGCCGCACACTCGCAGCGGGCGGTTGAGTTTGCCGATGAGGTATTGGCGGAGTTCTTCGCCGGCGAGCGTCTGCATTTTGGTGTCGGAAACGTTGAGCACCGATTTGAGGAAGTCGGCGGCGTCGGTGAGGGCGTGGGCCGGAGCGTCGGCTGCTTTCAGTGCCTGAAGGTGGGCGGCGATTTGGTCGTGGACGAGTATCAGCTGGCCGGCGAGGATGCGTTTCCATTGCACTGTCGGGTCGCGGTGGGCGTCGGGCACAACGTTGTCGATGTTTTTGATGAATACCACTGCGGCGTGGATGTCGTTGAGGTTGGCGATGAGGGCGCCGTGGCCGCCGGGGCGGAACAGCAGGGAGCCTTCGTTGGTTCGGAAGGGTGTGCCGTCGGGGTTGGCGGCTATGGTGTCGGTTTGCGCCTTTTGTTCGGAGAGTTCGGCGTTGATTTTGATGCCGTAGTGTTTTTCGGCATCGGGAATCACGCGGGCGAGTTTTTCTTCAAAGAGTTTGCGGTGGTTGGGGCTTACGGTGAAGTGGAGGTTGAGGGTTCCACCGGCTGCTGCGGCGGTTGCTGCGCCTTCGGCAATCTGCTCTTCGAGCGGGGTGCGGGGGCCGGCGGCATATTTGTGGAACTGCAGCAGGCCTTTGGGGAGCTGGCCGTAGTTGAGTCCTTCGGGCGAGATTATGGCAGAGATGATTTTGCGGTTTTCGCCGGCGGCGCGGAGTTCGTTGACCGATTTGCCGCAGATGCGTTGGCAAGCGTCGTTGAGCTCGGGGTAGAAGGCGAATTCTTCGATGCGGTCGAGCACCTGGGCAACGTCGGAGCCGGCCGGCGCGGAGTCGGTGTCGCCGTCGGCGAAGTTGAAGAGCGCCTTGAACATGCGAGATGCGGCGCCGGATGCGGGCACGAATTTGCAGACTTCACCGCCATCGTTTAAAAAGAGCTGCCAGCGGTTGGCGGCGGCTTGCTGCTGCTCGGCCGAGAGGCGCATGATGCCGTTGCCTACTGTTGCTGAATCAATGATTTCCAAGGTGGGGAAGCCGGTTTTGAAGCGGTTGAGCTGCTGCTGAACCTGTTCGGCGGTTATGCCTTTTTGGGCGAGTGTTTTGAGGTCGTTTTCGTTCATGGTTATGATAGATTAAAAGTTACACAAAGGTAAGCAAAGTTTTTGAACAATCAAAACTTGGAGCGAAAATGTTGGGTTTTCAGTCAAAAATCGGTACATTTGCGCTGATGAAAGAGCTTGAGCCTAAGATTCGGGGGCGCTTTGCCCCGTCGCCTACCGGGCGTATGCACCTGGGCAATGTTTATGCCGCGGTGCAGTCGTGGCTGTCGGCGCGGAGCCGCGGCGGCGAGTGGATTGTGCGCATCGAGGATATTGACCGTCAGCGCTCGCGGCCCGAATATGCCGAGCAGTTGCTGCGCGATCTGGAGTGGCTCGGCCTGGGGTGGGACGGCCCGGTTGAATGGCAGAGCCGCCGGTCGGAGTTCTATGAGGCGGCGCTTGGGCGTCTGGCCGCCGAGGGGCGGACTTATGGCTGCACCTGCACGCGCGCGCAGATTTTGGTTAGCTCGGCGCCGCATCAGAGCGACGGGCGAGTTATTTACGGCGGCCATTGCCGGCCACAGGGTATGCCGCGGGTCGTTGCCCCGCCGCAGGAACGCCATGCGGTGCGATTGTGGGTGCCTGACCGCGATGTGGAGTTTACCGACCGCAATTTCGGGCCGCAGCGGGTTAATCTGGCGCGCGAGTGTGGCGACTTCGTTTTGCGGCGCAGCGACGGCGCCTGGGCTTATCAGCTGGCCGTTACGGTCGACGATGCGCTGATGGGTATAACCGAGGTTGTTCGCGGGGCGGATCTGCTGCTTTCGGCGGCGCAGCAGATTTATCTGTTTGAGTTGCTCGGCTATGAGCCGCCGGAGTATGCGCATATACCGCTGCTGCTTAATGCCCAGGGTGAGCGTCTGGCCAAGCGCGACCGCGCCGAGAGTCTCGACGAGCTGCGCCCGAAATCCACTCCCGAGCACGTGCTGGCGCGCGTCCTTACACCTGCCGAGCTCGCCCTCTGGCAAAAGTTGAAGTAAGTTTTATGGTCCTATGGAATATATTATAAACCAAAATGAGAATACGGTGTTCAATGATTTTCGTTCCCTCATTGAACAGACCCGTCGGCAGGTTGCCGTTACAATCAACTCCGGAATGACTCTGATGTATTGGCACATTGGAGAGCGCATAAATCGTGAGATTCTCGGAGGGGAGCGTGCCGCGTATGGCAAGCAAATAGTGGCTTCACTTGCCAAAAAATTGACCGAGGAATTTGGTGCGGGTTATGATAGCAAGAGTCTCCATAGGATGATGAGGTTTGCAACCGTGTTCCCGGATGTTCAAATTGTCGCACCGCTGGTGCGACAATTGTCGTGGTCTCATTTTCTGCAAGTTATATCCATAGATGATGAACTAAAGCGTGAATTTTATCTAACTATGGCTGCCGACCAGCGATGGTCAAAGCGAACGCTTAAAGCAAAAATTGCAGCAGGCGGTGGCTCGTGCCAGAAGTCGCATCGGTGCTTGCTGAGTGTAGTCGCGTAACGTCAAGTTGCTGTCCTCCGGCGAATGTCGCAAAATCCGCGACTGCTGCATCTTCAAAGTCAATGACCTTGAAGTATTCCTTTGATAACTCGATTAAACTTTCACCTTGTAAAAAGGTCATATTTATATAGACCAACTGCATTATGAAAAAATTATACATTGTTCTATTTTCCATTTTAATAGGAAACCTTTGCAATCTCGGCTTCGCGCAACGTAATCACTCCATTCCAAAGGAAATCAAAGAAGCCTTCACTGCAAAAACTGACACCGTTGGCAATCAAATTATTCAATATAGAGAAACCCTTATTTGTCCCGAAGCATCCGATTCTGCCGCTCTCGTTATATTTTTGCATAGTGCCGGTGGTCGTGGTAATGATAACCTCTCGCATCTTGGTATGCCCGCGATAAAAGATATTTACGACTATCTCAAACAGCATAATATCCATGCTTACTTCATCGCTCCCCAATGTCCGAAAACCGCATCGTGGAATGGGGTTGCTCCCGGTGGAGGCAGACCGCGAGGCGATGGGTCAAGCCCCAATCGTCCTCTTTTCGGAGATCGTAAGGAAAAACTTGAAGATAATACTCCGTATGTTGAGTATTTAATGCCTTTCCTAAAACAATATGTAGCCGAACATTCTATCAGTAAATCCCAAATTTATATACTGGGGGCTTCTATGGGAGCAGCAGGTGTTTGGGAACTTATTGCAGAGAACCCTAAATTTTTTACTGCCGCAATGCCGGCTTCCGGTGCTTATCGTGGCAAAAATCTTACGCCATTCAAACATACTCCGATTGTTTGTACAACTGGCTCCGAGGAAAACACGTTTAATAAAAATAAACGAGTAGTTGAGAAATTACAGCAAGTTGGTGCTGACGCAACTTTTATTCCACTAAACGGTATGCGTCATATTGATGCTTGCAACCGAGCTTTTTCATCTCAAAATTTAGACATACTTTTCTCAAAACACAGATAATTACGTCTTTTCGCAACCGAAGTAAGGCCCACGCCCTTGGCCCCAGGCCGGATGAGGTTTCGGTGACGACTTCGTCGCTCCGCGACTCGTTTGTGGGGTTGGGGGTCGGGTGCTCTCTGCGGTCGTGCCCGGTTGAGCATGATATCATGCCTTCGGCATTCTTTTTGGGGGTGTGGGGTGTGTTGCGGCAGGGAGGAGTTGGCGCAACGTCAAGTTGCTTTCCTCCGGCGAATGTCGCAAAATCCGCGACTGCTGTATCTTCAAAGTCAACGACCTTGAAGTATTTTTTAGTCGCCGATAACCAAAGTGTCGCAAAAATTGATTAACTTTGCAACATGAAATTGTTAGAGTTATTTGTTTCATTTTTGCGTCCTAAATCATCCAAAAGAGAGGACTGCAATAACATTGTTCAAAGCATGGCGCGATGCAAACAATTATATAGAACTCTGAGCGTACTTGCCCATCCTGACAAACATCCTGACAAATCAGAATTGGCAACTGAAATTATGAACGAAATTAATGCAAATAGGTTTAACTATTCTGAACTCAAAAATTTGGAAAAGAAAATTCAGGAAGAACTAATATGCAATTAGTAACATTTTTAAAAAATTTATTAGACTCTCTTCTATCAGGTTCTTTTGAAAGAATGAGGATTGTTAATGGAATGAATGATGCTTTCAAAGAATATTATTATTCTGGTGAGTTGCAGCGCTTGTGTAAAGTTACTATTACAGCAGGCGATTCTTCTTATCGACATGAAATGAGTTCAATGGTTTTTAGAAGCGGCTTTAAGATTAACATCCTAAACGACAATAATCTTAAAGAATCAGAAATAATAGAAATTTCAAAATATATTCTTTCAAATACTCCCTTTATCCGTCAACTTATGTCTATAGGATTTGACACCTTGCTTATCAAAGGGAAAACAACTCTTATGGGGCAAAAATATGCCTTGAAGAATTATGCAAACCTTAACAGCTATTTCATAGAAAAATGAGAGTAACAGTAATGAACTATAGTTTTCCTTTTAGAGAAGACTTAGGTGCTTGGACAATTATTTGGGATCAACTTGGAGGCAGTGAGGGATATGTTCGTCTGCAGGCAACCCTAATGCCAAATCTTAAAAAAATGATTGATTATATGGTGGGCAAAGGTTACTTAAACAGTACCAATGCTCAAATGATTTATAATGCAGCAAATCTTGGTATGAACATTCGTGCTGATGCTTATTCAGTTAATATTATAAATGGAATCATACGTTTCTGTGAAAGTAAAAAGCAGATTATAAAGAAAAGGTCATTTTCATGGCTCGCAGCGTTAGACATGGGTAATACTACCCGTACGGATAAATGTATAAAAGCCATTAAAAAAGATTTAGTATTAGAGGGTGAAGATACATTGGGGAATCAACTGTTGTCTTACTTGAAAGCAAATGGTATAAATTTCCGATACGTTTAATCACGTCTTTTCGCAACCGTCATAAGGTCCATAACTTAGCTGCATAAATCTGCAAGTTATGGACTTCTTTTTTTGAGCTTAATTGCAATTTGGTTGAAAACCTGCCAGGCTCCGAGGCTCGCGGTGGACTTTGTTAAAGTGTTGGTTGTCGATGAGTGGTTGGACGAGTGGTTTCAGGGCGTGAGTTCGGTTTTTGATATCGGGCTTGTTGGCGGAGGCTCAGGGAGAGGGGCGCCCTCGGTCCCAGGCCAGATGATGTTCCCGTGACGACTTCGTCGCTCCGCGACTCGTTTTGTGGGTTGGGAGTTGGGGCCGGGCACTTTCTGCGGTCGTGCCCGGTTGAGCATGATGTCATGCCTTCGGCATTCTTTGGGGGTAGGGGTGTGTTGGCGTGGGTCGTTGAAACGTGCCGGAGGCACGTCCCTACGGGGTGTGGGGTGTGTGCTTGCGTGGGTTTTTGAGACGTGCCGGAGGTGCGTGCGTACGGGGTGGGCATTCGCCTTGGAAAGTCGGTCGAGGGC
>CAMWSP010000055.1 GCA_947176935.1 uncultured Porphyromonadaceae bacterium
TTATATCACAGTTTATGAGGAGGCACGCGAGCTGACGATGATGCTTTTGGTCGACGTTTCGGGTTCGCGGCTTTTCGGAGCCGTTGGTGAGCCCAAACGCGAAATGATTGCCGAAATCGCGGCAACGCTGGCCTTTTCGGCGAGTCAGAACAACGACAAAATCGGAGTGATATTCTTCTCCGACAAGGTTGAAAAGTTCATTCCGCCGAAAAAGGGCATGCGCCACATCCTGTTCATTATCCGTGAACTTCTTGACTTCAAGCCGGAAAGCAACGGCACTGACCTGGCCGTTGCGCTGCGCTATCTGAGCGATGCCATCAAAAAGCGTTGCACCGCATTCCTGATTTCCGACTTTATAGACGAAAACGATTACTATCAGCCCATGTCGATAGCCTCGCGCAAACATGACCTGACCGCCATTCAGGTCTACGACAAGCGCGACGCCGAGCTGCCCGACGTAGGATTGGTCCGCATGGCCGATCTCGAGCGCGGCGGCGAATGTTGGGTCGACACTTCGTCGAAAAAAGTGCGCAAGGCCTATGGCAAATGGTGGTATGACTGCCGCCAGGCAATGACCGACACGCTCAACCGCTGCCGCGTGGACTCCACCTCGGTGGCCACCGACGAAGATTATGTTAAAGCTCTAATGACTCTTTTCCGCCAACGCGGCGTTAAATAACCTATGAAGAAGTTTTTAGCCATTTGTTGCTCCATCGCAGCCGGAGCCGCCGCTTGGGCGGGACCGGTGCAGGTCACTGCCAAGGTTGACTCGGTCGACGTTTGGCAGGGCGGTCTGCGTCGGGTCGACGTGGAGGTGGTTCAGCCCCGCGCCTTGGTTGCGCGCTGGCTCTCCGACCCCGTTGATTCGCTGCATCGGGTGGTTGAGATTCAGCCGGGAGTTGAAATCAACTATTCCGGCCCGGTCGACACTACCGACCTCGGTAACGACCGCCTGCAGCTGCGCCGCACCCTGCTGGTTCAGCCCTGGGACTCGGGCGAGGTGGTTATCAGCAACATAGCCATAGTTTCCGGCATCGACACCTTTCGCGCCAATCCGATAGTGCTGAAGGTCTACACCGCCGATGTCGATTCTATGACCACAGTCCACGATTTTATGCCGCATGCAACCCAGCAGCGCCATTTCTGGGACTGGGTGCCCGACGTGGTCTATAACTACTGGTGGGCATTTCTGCTCGGTCTGCTGGCCGTGGCCGGCGGGGTAGTGGCTTATGTCCTTCACCGCAAGGGAGGTCTGCGTCAGGTGCTTGCCGCTCCTGTCAAGCCTGTTCCGCCCTACGAAAAGGCTATTTCGCAGCTTAATATCCTGCGCACGCGCAATCTCTGCGAAAAGGGTCAGGAAAAGGAATACTACACCGAACTCACCGAAATTCTGCGTCAGTATCTCGAAGGCCGTTTCGGCATCAACGCCATGGAAATGACCACTCCGCAAATCAAACGTGCGGTCTATGCAACCGTGCCTGAAAAGTCGGCTTCGGCAATGATGAACGAAATTCTCGAAATGGCCGACTACGTTAAGTTCGCCCGTATGCGTCCGCTGCCAGAAGATAACGCCCGCGCCTTCAGCCAGGCAATGCAGTTCGTTGAAAACACCAAACCTGAGCCCGAACCCGAGGCCGAAGGAAAGGAGGCCAAGCGATGAACGTGGAATTCATGCACCCCCATGCGCTCTGGCTTCTGCTGGTGCTCGTTCCGATAATCGCCTGGTACGTTGTCCGTCGCCATAAGGAACCGGCCCTGCGCGTGTCGTCGACCAAAGCCTTTGCCGGAGTCAGCGGCGGCTGGCGCAGCTGGATGCGCCACGCGCTGTTTGCCATGCGCTGCGCCGCCATTGCCTGCCTGATTGTGGTGATTGCCCGCCCGCAGACCCATGATTCATGGAATAAAACCAATGTTGAAGGCACCGATATAGTTCTCGTTCTCGACATTTCCGGCTCCATGCAGGCTGCCGACCTTGGCCGCCAGAACCGCCTGGAAATCGCAAAGAAAGTGGCCTCGCAGTTCGTCAACGGCCGCCAGAACGACAATATGGGTCTGGTGCTGTTTGCCGGCGAGAGCTTTTCGGCTGTGCCGCTGACCAGCGACCGTGCCATGCTCGCCAACTACATTGGCGGCGTTAAAACAGGCCTCATATCGGCCGACGGTACCGCCATTGGCGACGGCATAGCTTCGGCCATCAACCGAATCAAAGACGGGCAGGCCGTCAGCAAAAGCATCATTCTGATAACCGACGGCACGAACAATGCCGGCGTTGTGGCCCCCGAAACCGCTGCCGAAATTGCCAAAGACCTCGGAGTCAAGATTTATGCCATCGGTGTAGGTGCCGCTCAAGGCAACGAGGCCGTGGCCTATAAGGATGAGAACGGCAATGTTCTGGGCCTGTTCATGACTTCGCCGGTCGATGCACAGTCGCTCTCGCAGATTGCGGCCAAAACCGGCGGCAAATATTTCTCGGCCACTTCGGCAACGGCTCTGAGCGAAGTGTTTGAGGAAATCGACGCGCTTGAGAAAACCGAATTCGACGTGCGCAATTTCTCGCACACCGAGGATGACTATATGCTTTGGGCATGGCTGGCCTTCGGGTTCTTTGCCCTGCAGCTCTTGCTGAAGCTGACCGTTACCCGTTCAATACCTTAAAACTCGAAGAACGCAATGGTGAATTTTGCTAATCCCAAACTCTTATGGCTGCTGGCGGCAGTGGTGGCTTTTGCGCTGCTTTACGCGCGCATGCGCTTTCTGCGGCGTCGGCGCCTGTCGCGGTTCGGCAATCCGGAGGTTCTGGCTTCGCTGATGCCCGACGTATCGAAATATCTTCCTGCGGTAAAAATCGTTGTGGCTCTCATAGCCGTGGCCTCGATGGTGATAATGCTTGCGCGCCCGCGCACCAAAGGCAAAATCTCCGAAGAGGAAGTCAGCGGCATCGAGGTTATAATTGCAGTCGACGTTTCCAACTCCATGCTCGCTTCGTCGACCGACGATCCGCGCGGTGTTTCGCGTCTGCAGCGCGCCAAACATGTGCTCAATTCCCTGATTGGCAAGCTCGACAACGACCGCGTAGGCCTCATCGTGTTTGCCGGCGATGCCTTCACTCAGCTGCCGCTCACACCCGACTTCGTTTCGGCCAAACTCTATCTCAACGAAATCTCCACCGGCATGGTCGAGAATCAGGGCACCGACATCGGCTCCGCCATTCAGGTTGCCATGAACTCCTTCAGCGGCATGCAGGATGTTGAGCGCGCCATAGTTGTTATAACCGATGCCGAGGACCAGATTGGCGACGGCGTTTCAGTGGCTCGTGCAGCCCACGACGAAGGCATAGAAGTCGACGTTATCGGCCTTGGCTCCGGCAAGGGCGCGCAGATTCCGCTCGACCGCACCTACACCAACTGGCTCAAGGATGAAAACGGCCAGGTAGTGACCACCTATCTCAACGAGCAGCTGGCTCAGGAAATTGCCGCAGCCGGCGGTGGCGTTTATATCAACGGCGCTTCGGCCTCGGCTCTCAACGAGCTGGTTGAGCGTCTGGACCAGATCAAGAAAACGAATTTTGAAAAAATCAACTATACAGCCTCCGACGAGCAGTTCCCGCTGTTTGCATGGCTGGCTCTGATACTTATTATTGTGGACTGCATATTCTCGAACCGCAAAATCGGCTTCCTTCGCAAATATAACTTCTTCAGCCGCAACGGCGCGGCGGTGGCGTTGCTGGTGCTCGCCGGCGGAATCGCCTCGGCTCAGGCGCCGATTGCTCCCGCGCTGCAGTTCCCCGACAATTCCATGCGTCCCGAACGCAAATATATCCGCGAGGGCAACGAAGAGTTCAAGCAGGGTCACTATCGCGAGGCCGAAATCCTCTATGCCCGCGCCCTGAGCGTCAACCCTACGTCGGAAGTCGGGCTTTATAATCAGGCGCTCACCCGCCTGCTTCTGGCCGGCGGTCAGGCCGAGGCCAATGCCGAGCTGAAGCAGAACGCCATTGAGGCGATGCAGCAGCTGGTAAAGGCTCAGAATCCAAAGGTGGCCGAATATGCCGCATATAATCTTGGCAACGTGGCCTATGACTCCCAGCAACTCCAGCAGGCATTGCAGAGCTATAAGCAGGCCCTGCGCGTGAATCCTGCCAATCAGCTGGCGCGCGAAAACTATCGCTACGTTGAAAAGCAGCTGCAGAACCAGGACCAGAACCAGGACCAAAACCAGGACCAGCAGGATCAGCAAGACCAGCAGCAACAGCAGCAGAACCAGGACCAAAACCAGGACCAGCAGCAACAACAGCAACAGCAGCAACAACAACAGAATCAGGACCAGCAGCAACAGCAGCAGGAACAGAATATCAGCCAGAGCAACCGTGACCAGATTCTCAACGCCGTTGAGAAGAAGGATGCTGCCGCCCGCGCCCGTGCCAAGGGCGACCCTTCGAAGGGTGGCGGTCGCCGCCAGACCGGTCCGAACTGGTAAGACTTTGAATAGATATGACACGCAGAATATTCATCTCCATTATTCTTGCCGCGGCAACCATGGCCGCGGCTTTGGCGCAGACCTCGGTCGAGATTTCGCTGCCGCGCAACGCACGCGTCGGCCAGCGATTCACCGTGTCGCTTACCGTCAATAATCCCGACGGCAACGTTCAGACCCCCAAGGCGCTGACGCTCAATGGCTGCACCTTTGTGGGTGGCCCGGGAACCTCCACTTCAACCTCGGTCAATATTATCAACGGCCGTATGCAGCGCTCCGAAACGCGCTCCTACACGTTCACCTATATCGCCGACGAGGAAGGAACCGTCAATGTTCCGTCAGTAACCATGACCGTCAACGGCAAGCAATACTCCACTCAGGCCGGCCGCTTCACCGTTTCAGCCGGTCAGCCTGCCCAGCAGCAGGGTGGGGGAGGCAGCCAGGGCAATTCGCCGCGTGGCGGCGACTTTGAAATCGGCGCCGATGAGTTGTTCATGCGTGTTGGCGTATCGGCCGCGAGCGTTTATGAGCAGCAGGCCGTTGAGGTCTACATAAAGCTCTATTCCTCTAATCAGCAGGTCGAAGGCCTGACCACTTCGGCACTTCCCACCTTCGACGGCTGCCTGATCGAGAGCCTCGGCATGCCGCAAACCATCGACTGGCGTTCGGAGAACGTTGGCGGCCGGCAGATGTATAGCGCCGTTGTTTACAGAGCGTTGCTCTATCCGCAACGTTCCGGCACCATAACCCTTAATGGCGGCGAATACACGGCCAGAGCGTATCGTCAGACCTACGTTCAGGACTTTTTCGGCTATCGCCCCTCAATGGAGAGCAAGGACGTGAAACTCAAGCCCCGTGCCGCTCAGCTCAGCGTCAAGGCTCTGCCCGAGCCCAAGCCCGCCGGGTTCACCGGTGCCGTGGGTCGGTTCAAGGCGTCGTCGAAACTTGTTGGCAATTCGTTCAAAACCAACGATGCCGCTTCGATTATCTACACTATCGAAGGCACCGGCAATATCAAGTTCCTCAACGCTCCAACGGTTGATTTCCCCTCGGAATTCGAGGTCTATGAGCCTGCTATCGACAATAATTCCCACGCTTCGGGCTCCAATATGACCGGCACCGAAACCATTGAATACACTTTCGTGCCCCAGTCGGTGGGCAAGTTTACGATAGGCGGCTTCGACTTCGTTTACTTTGACCCGTCGAGCGGCCAGTATGTCACCGTTCCCGTCGAAGGCTATGAAATCGACGTTAGGAAAGGCGCGAATGTCAGCTCGGCAGCCGTTGGCGGCAAGCAGGATATCAAGGCTAAGAACACCGATATTCACCATATCAAACCTGGCGCTGACCGGCCGGGCTCCGATGGCGTCTTCCTGGCTGAATCGACCGCCTACTGGTTGGTTTATCCGATATTGCTGGTTGTTTGCGGCGCAGTTATCTTGATTTCCATTCGTCGCCGCAATGCCGATCCTGCCGGTCGCAAGCTCATGCAGGCCGGTAAGATTGCCCGCAAGCGCCTGAACAAGGCCGGCAAGCTGCTGCGCGCCCGGAATATCGACGGCTTCTACACCGAGCTGCTCCGGGCAATGCAGAGCTATCTGTCGGACAAACTGGCCATGCCCGCATCGCAGATGAGCCGCGACGGCATCAGCGAAGCCCTCGCCGCCCGCGGTGCTTCGCCCGAACTGATTGCTCAGCTCCATTCGCTGCTCAACGACTGTGAAATGGCGCGCTACACACCGCAAACCACCGGCACTGCCGACAAGTCGTTTGCCGATGCGCGCGAAGTTATCAACTCAATCGAGAATCTGAAATGAAAAAGTTAGGATTACTATTGCTCGTGGCCTTGTGTGCCTCAGCCGCCCGCGCGAATATTATAGCTGATGCCGACTCGGCCTATATGGCCGACGATTTCCTGACCGCCGCATCGCTCTATGATGCCGCCATAGACTCGCTCGGCCCCTCGGCTGACCGCTACTATAATCTCGGCAACGCCTATTATCGGGCCGGACTGCCGGGTATGGCCATTGTTAGCTATGAGAGGGCCCTGCGTCTGGATCCCACCAACGCCGACATCAAGGACAATCTCGAATTCGTCAACTCCAAGACCATTGACCGCATCGAGCCGACTTCCGGCCTTATCAGCGGCGCCACGGACAGCCTTGCGTCGAAAACCCATCCCGATGTGTGGGCCGCAATCGGTCTGGGAGCGTTCGTCCTGGCGCTCGGCGGAGTGTGCATCTACTTTTTCTGCTCGGGTGTTACCCTGCGCAAGGTCGGATTCTTCGGAGCGGGTGCGCTGCTCATAGTCTGCGTGCTGGCCGATGTGCTTGCAGTTCGTGCGGCACGAGCTGCCTCGGCTTCCGATTCGGCCATAGTTATATCGCCGTCGGTTATTCTCTCAACCACTCCCCGCACGCCCAAGGACCGCACCGAGGAGGCATTGCTGCTTCACGAGGGTGCCAAGGTTATGCTTCTCGACTCTATAGCCGGCCCCGACAAAACCTGGTATGACGTGAGGGTCGACAACGAGCACCGCGCCTGGATTCCTGCCGATGCGATTGAAATTATTTGAATGCCAGCTCGTTATATTTAATATGTTGTAAAACATAAAAACTCCGTGCCGATTTATTTTGTCGGGTGCGGGATTATGAGTAACTTTACACAAAATAATTCAGCAAACCTTACTAAACCATAAGAAATTATTATGAGCAAGACAATCACATTCAACGAACTGCGTCAACTCAAAGACAGTCTCCCCGACGGCTCCATGCACCGCATCGCCGACAAACTTAATATCACCGTTCAAACCGTTCGCAACTATTTCGGCGGCACCAACTATGAATTCGGTAAGAACCTCGGCGTTCACATCGAACCGGGTCCCGACGGCGGCATCGTTGTTCTGGATGACACCACTATCTACGACATGGCTCTCGAAATCCTTGCCGAAGAAAACAAGTAATCATCCCCCCCCTTTAAGCTCATTCTCCATCTCTTCTTATTCTACCGGCAAAAGTGGAACCCAACCGACTGATAACGCTCGCTATCCACACGTTCGACAAGGCCTCGCAACTCAAGGCCCTGCTTGAGCGCGAGGGTATTGAGGCTACGCTCCAAAACGTGAATCTGGGCAGCCCGGTCATGTCGGCCGGTGTGCGCGTCAGAATCGCCGAGAGCGATTTGCCGCTGGCGTTGCGCATAATCGAAAATCCGGAGATTTTTGCCGAAGAGAGCAATGAAGTCGCCGCCGCGCCGAGCGCTCAGCGCACTATTCTCGTGCCGGTTGACTTTACTGAAAAATCAGTTGCCGCTGCGCGTATGGCGCTGAAAATCGCGGCCGCCGGCGAGGCGCGTCGCGTTGTGCTGCTCCATTCGTTTTTGGTGCCGCACACCAACCCCCTGATGAATCTGGGCAATTCGCTCACTTTGGATTCGGCCGGCTCCGAAGCCGAAGATGTTAAGGTCAGCGGAGTCATGGCCGGTGCCGCCCGCGCCGAAATGCGCAAGCTCGAGCAGCTGCTCCGAGCTGAAATCAAGGGCGGAGAGCTACCTGCCGTACGGTTCGCAACCGTTATTGCCGAAGGTCTGCCCGAAGAAGTTATCGGCCAATATATAAAAGACCACCCCGAAGTGCGCCTGCTGCTGATGGGGTCGCGCAAAGTCGAGAAAAAAGCGCTCGATTTGGCCGGAAGCGTGGCCGCCGAAGTTTTAGGCAACTGCCGCATACAGGCAATGACCCTGCCCGAAGATTCCTCGCTGACTGAGCTGAGCCAGGTAAAGGATATTGCGCTCCTTTCGCATCTTGAACAGGAAGATTTCCTTGTTCTCGACGCCGTTAGCCGTTTGCTGCCCGTTGGTGCGACTCCCAAGGTCAAGATTATCTGTATGCCCAACGACCGCTACTCCAAGTCTACCAACGAAGCTGCCCGCCGCGCTCTGAAAGAATATTGCACCGAACATTTTCCGGCCTATGAATTCTCAATGGTGCAACACGATAAATCCGCCGAACTGCTCGAAATCGACGGCGCCGATATGGTGGTGATTCCCTCGCGCAAAAAGAACATTCTGGCGCGCCTGTTCAATCCAGGCGCCGCCCATAGGCTGCTGTTCCACGCGGATATTCCTCTGCTTGTAGTCCCTGTTTGATGAACCGGCGGTGAACAACTTCACGACGGTTTTTGTTAATCCTATATAGAAACCAAAATTATTTAGGATTATGAAACAGACAACAAAAACAACCGTTTGGACAGTAATTATCGTTCTTATTCTCGTAGTTCTTCTGCTCTTATGGCAGTGGGAAGCTCTTTTCAGCGGCGATACTGACGTCAGCGCACCGATGTCTTTTATCAATACTGTTGGAAATTTCGTTAACTTTGCGTAAATTTGCGCAAACTCTAACGTAATCCCATAACCAAAACAATGGAAACCAACGAACAACTCCTTAAAGAAGTCCGCGCCAAGGCTCAGGAATGGCTTGGCGACGGTTACGACGAAGCAACGCGCGCCGAAGTTAAGCGCATGCTCGATGATTCCGACCCCACCCAGCTCATCGAGAGTTTCTATCGCGATCTGGAATTCGGCACGGGCGGCCTGCGCGGCATCATGGGCGCCGGCACCAACCGCATGAACCGCTACACCGTTGGCGCCGCAACCCAGGGCCTGGCCAACTACCTGAACGAAACGTTCAAGGACCTGCCTGAAATCAGCGTTGCCGTGGGCCACGACGTGCGCAACAACTCGCGCGAATTCGCCGAAATCGTTGCCGACGTGTTCTCAGCCAACGGCATAACCGTTTATCTCTTCGACAGCTTCCGTCCCACTCCCGAACTTTCGTTCGCCATCCGTGAGCTCGGCTGCCAGAGCGGCGTAAACATCACCGCCAGCCATAACCCCAAGGAATATAACGGCTATAAGGCATACTGGAGCGACGGCGCCCAGATTATCGCCCCCCACGACGTAAACATCGTTAACCGCGTGGCTTCCATTACTCCTGCCGACATTAAATTCGGCGGCGACAAGAGCCGCATCCACATCATCGGCGAAGAAATCGACCGCAAGTTCCTCGATGCCATCAAGGGTCTGCAACTCAGCCCCGACATCGTTGCCAAACATGCCGACCTGAAAATCGTTTATACCCCGATCCATGGCACCGGCGTGAAACTCGTGCCCGAAAGCCTGAAGAACTATGGCTTCCGCAACATCATCCACGTTCCCGAACAGGATGTTCCCTCCGGCGACTTCCCCACCGTCGACAGCCCCAACCCCGAAAACGCTCCCGCCATGGCAATGGCTATCGCCAAAGCCAAGGAAACCCAGGCCGACATTGTTATGGCCTCCGACCCCGACGCCGACCGCATCGGCTGCGTTATGCGCAACAACCAGGGCGAATACGTGCTCATCAACGGCAACCAGATCGTAATGATTCTGCTCAACTACATCATTACCCGCAACCGCGAACTCGGTCTCCTCAAAGGCAACGAATATATCGTTAAGACCATTGTGACCACCGAGGTTATCAAGAGCATTGCCAAGACCGCCGGCATCAAGATGTTCGACTGCTACACCGGCTTCAAATGGATTGCCGCCGTTATCCGCGACAACGAAGAAACAATGCGCTATCTGGGCGGCGGCGAAGAAAGCTACGGCTTCCTGGCCGAAACTTTCTGCCGCGACAAAGACTCCGTCAGCGCTATCTGCCTCATGGCCGAAGCTTGCGCCTGGGCCAAGGAAAAAGGCATGGACTTCGGCCAGATGCTCGCCGAAATCTATATGCAAAACGGCTTCTCGCGCGAAGAAGGCATTTCGGTTGTTCGTCCCGGCAAGACCGGTGCTGAAGAAATTCAGCAGATGATGAAAAACTTCCGTGCCAATCCGCCCAAGAGCCTCGGCGGCAGCCCCGTTGTCACCATCAAGGACTATGCTGACCTGAACCTCCGCAACGTTGCCGAAGGCACCGTTGAAAAGATGGACATGCCCACCACCTCCAACGTGCTGCAGTTCTTCACTGCCGAAGGCTCCAAAGTATCCATCCGTCCTTCAGGCACCGAGCCCAAAATCAAATTCTACATCGAGGCTCAGCACCCCATGGCCGCCATTAGCGACTACGAAGCCGCCGAAGCCGCAGCCAAGGCCAAAATCGCCGCCATCAAAGCCGACCTCGGCATCTGATCTGAAAGTAGGGACGTGCCTCCGGCACGTTTCATAGCTGGTGAGTCCCATTTGAAACATGCCGAAGGCATGTCCCTACAAGGTTTTACTATTTTGCAAAGCCATTATCCCACTAAAAAGCCGCAGAGCCCTTCAGCTCTGCGGCTTTCATATATCGGCAGCAACGCCTCGCCGCATTTTGGATCAACGGCCTCCCCGCCATCACTCCCAAGTTTTTTCTGCCGAAAGTTTGCATATTCCCGAAGAAATTGCTAACTTTGTAACTGATAATATATGAGTATTATTTAATAAAAAATGAATAATTCAGATAATATGTTGTCAGTTCTTGAGGGTTTTGTTCTTCCTGATGCAGACGATATAGCCCGCAAGTTGGCCGACGACTTTCGCTGCCGACGGGTTGAGCGCGGTCTCACTCGCCAGGCCGTGGCTGAGAAGTCTGGTGTGGCTTTGGCCAATCTCACCCGGTTTGAGCAGAAAGGACTCATATCCCTGAAAAATCTGATTTTGCTGGCCGTTTCGCTGGATTATCTTCATGAGGTGCGCGATATCTTTTCCGTGCCCAAATATTCTACCATGGAAGAACTGACGCAAATTCGCCGCAACACCGGCAAGAAAAAAGCTTACCCCCGAAAATCCCCCCACTGATGAAAAAGATTGATCAATTACAGGTAAAATACCACGACCGTAGCGTCGGCACAATGTCGCTGACCCCCGACAATCGCCTTTGCGTTTTTGAATACGCCCCCGGATGGCTTGCAGATGGCTTCAGCATTTCCCCGCTGGAACTGCCGTTGCAGCCGGGCATGTTTATTGCCAAGCCGACTCCGTTCGGTGGGGATTTTGGCATATTTGAGGATAGTCTGCCGGATGGCTACGGGCGTTATCTGCTTCACAAGGCTTTGATGCGCGAAGGTATCAACGACTCCGATTTGTCGGCACTTGATCGGCTGAGTATTGTTGGCAATAGTGGTATGGG
>CAMWSP010000056.1 GCA_947176935.1 uncultured Porphyromonadaceae bacterium
CGAGCCAGCGTTTCTGTGCGGCCGAGAATACCTCGAAGTCGAATGTGATGGCCGAGGTGAAGCTCATGTCGCCGCCACACAGGCGCAGGATGTGCCAGGGCAGGCCGAGCTCGTCGAGCAGCGACTGCACGTGGTCTTTCATCTCCTCGAGGGCTGCGTATGAGTTCTCGGGCTTCTCGATGCGCACGATCTCGACCTTGTCAAACTGGTGGAGACGGTTCAGACCGCGCACGTCCTTGCCGTAGCTGCCGGCCTCGCGGCGGAAGCATGCCGAGTAGGCACAGTTCTTGATGGGGAGCTGCGAGTCGTTGAGGATGACGTCGCGGTAGAGGTTGGTGACGGGCACCTCGGCGGTGGGTATGAGGTAGAGGTTGTCGAGCTGGCAGTGATACATCTGGCCTTCCTTGTCGGGGAGCTGGCCGGTGCCGATGCCGGAGGCTTCGTTGACCACATAGGGGGGCTGGATTTCCAGATAGCCGGCTTCGTTGGCCTGGTCGAGGAAGAATTGAATCAGCGCGCGCTGCAGGCGCGCGCCTTTGCCGATGTAGACGGGGAAACCGGCGCCGGTGATTTTTACTCCCAGGTCGAAGTCAATGAGGTTGTATTTCTTGGCCAGGTCCCAGTGGGGCAGGGCGTCGTTGCCGAGCTCGGGCATGGGGCCGCCGGTGGCTTCAACAACGTTGTCGGCAGCGGAGGTGCCGGCGGGCACTCCGGAGTAGGGCACGTTGGGCACGGAAAGGAGGATTTCGCGGATTTCGGCTTCGGCTTCGGCGAGTTTGGCGGCGATGTTTTTTTGCTGCTCCTTGAGGTCGGCCACCTGAGCCTTGACAGCGTTGGCTTCATCTTTTTGGCCGGCTTTCATCATTGCGCCGATAGAGGCGGCGAGTTTGTTGAGCTGAGCGGCCAGGTTGTCGTTTTGCAGCTGGAGTTCGCGGCGGCGGTTGTCGGCGGCTATGACGCGGGCAATCGGCTCCTTGCCGTCGAAGCCCTTAACGGCCAGACGTTCAACTATCCGGTCGGGATTTTCTTTGATTTGCTGTAGGGTAAGCATCTTTGCGTGGAATTAGGAAAGAAGTTCGCGTACTTTGGCGGAGATTACTTTGCCGTCGGCTCGTCCGGCCAGGGCTTTTGAGGCCACACCCATGACGCGGCCCATTTCCTTGGCGGAGGTTGCGCCGGTTTCGGCAATGATTTTTTTGAGTTCGGCGGTGAGTTCCTCGTCGGAGAGGGCTTTGGGCAGGTATGCTTCAATGGCGGCTGCTTCGGCCAGCTCGTTTTCGGCGAGTTCGGGGCGGTTTTGCGAAACGTAGAGTTCGGCGGTTTCCTTGCGCTGCTTTACCATTTTGGCAAGGATTTTCAGCGCAGCGTCGTCGGCCAGGTCGCCGGAGGCGCCTTTGGCGGTTTTGGCTTCGATGAATTCTTTCTTGACGCCGCGCAGGGCTTCAAGGCGCACCTTGTCCTTAGCCAGCATTGCGGCTTTGATGTCGGCGCTTATCTGATCGAAAAGATTCATAGTTTTTTCTTATTTATATTTATGGTGTTTAATTGCGCAAAGTTACGAATTTTTAGTCAAGTATCAAAAAAAATGTTAACCGATTAAACTTTCGCCGGCAATGCGGGTCAAAGTTAGTGTAAGTGAAATTTTAACCTCAAACGAAATAAATTGATTATTATGAAGAAACTTATGATTGTTTTGGCCGCAGTTGCCATGACCGCCGGTTTTGCCGCCAATGCCGCCAACGACGACAAGAAGTGTGATAAGAAATGCGAAGCCGCACAGTGTGAGCAGAAAGCCTGCCCCAAGGAACGCATGGCCCGCGCCGAACTCATGGAATTCCAGGGTATTGAGCTGACCGACGCTCAGAAAGACCAGCTCAAGGCGCTCAAGGCTGAACGCCGCGCCGCCGCACAGAAGGCCAAGGAAGCCAAGAAGGCTGAAAAAGGCGCCAAGGCAGAAGCCCGCCGTCAGGGTCGCCAGGAGTATCTCGAAAAAGTTAAAGGTATTCTAACCCCCGAGCAGTACACCCAGTTCCTGGAAAACCAGCTCACCAGAGGCAAAGATGCCAAGCACCGCATGCACAAGGCTCCCGGCCGCGAAATGAAATCCGGCAAGGCCAAACAGATTAAGGGCGGTCATCCAGAGCATGCCCGCAAAGCACAAAATGCAGAAAAGTAAAGCACTTTAATATATATAATAGTACACAATTCCTGTAAAACAAGCCTTTAAAAGCGAGGCGCCGCCGGTCCGGGATGGGCAGGCGGCGCTTATTTTTTTTGCAGTAGGAGCCAACTTTTTTCGCGCGCGGGCAGTTAGATTATATATGAAGATTTCAGATGTTGGCATGAAGAAAGCAGTGCTGCTGATAATGCGGCTGCTGGTGCTGGTGGCCGCGGGCTTGCTCGTTGCGGTTATCAGCGTTGACAGTTTCCGCAACATGTCGTTCGTTATGGACCCGTTTTATGAAACGCTGCAGACCTGGATATGCTATTTCTTTTTGTTTGACATCGCGGTTGAGTGGTCGCTCAGCTCGCGCAAACTCCATTATTTGTGGAGTAACCTGTTCTTCATTCTGGTCAGCATTCCGTATATGCAGATAATCAATCGGTTCGGCTGGCAGCTGCCCGATGCGGTGGTGTTCGTTGTCAGGTTCATACCGCTGGTGCGTGCGGCCTACGTTATCGGCATACTCGTGGGCGCCACGGCCCGCAACCGCATGACGTCGATGTTTGCCACGTATATGACCATTCTGGTTGCGAGCCTTTATTTCGGTTCGCTGATGTTTTTCATCGCCGAGCAGCCGGTGAATCCCGGAGTACACATTATTTGGGATTCCTTATGGTGGGCCATTATGGATATGACCACCTGCGGCAGCTCTATTTCGGAGATGACGCCAACGGGGCAGGTGCTCGGGGCGGTTCTGGCGGCCGAGGGGCTGATGCTTTTCCCGGTATTCACCGTTTATATTACTGCCGCGCTGACCCGCTCGCCGGCTCCCGACCAGACTCAATCCGCCTCGCCGACCACGAATTGATCGGGGAGGGGAATGACGCTGATGGTGGTGCCGTTGAATTTGATCATCCTGATTCGTGCGGGGTCGATATTAAGGGCTGCGGCGATGTCGCCGACGCGGAGCGATTTGACCTCAGTTGCCGGTATCTGATGGCCATTTTCCCAGTAGTTGAGGTTCTTGCTGTCGGTCAGCAGGTTCATTTCCGGATATTCGCCGAACAGCGTGATCATGTAGCCTTCGATGGCTCCTTCGGGAAGTCCGCGTTTTTCAAGACCTTCAATCGTGGTCATGACGTAGTCGAGGTTAAGGAAGCCGTTGGCCGGCAGGGTGGTCGGGTCGTTGATAACGAGGTCGGCGGGCAGAGGCTTTGTGCCGAATGTTGACTTATACCACTTGGCTGATGCGTTGGTCATTTGGGAGAACAGCGGATTCGGTCTGTTGACGTTCTTGAGGGTTTCTGCAGATAGTTTGTCGCCTGCGCCGGTGACTACGGCGAACTGCGGGGTGGAGTCGGCATAGAATTCCTCGCGGGTCACTTCCCGGCCGTCGATTTCATAGCGCTTGGCGTCAGGGAAGATCGAGGGCAGGCTCGACTTTCTCCAGTCTGCAAACCAGCTGCCGTCGGGGTAGTAGAACGTGAATTCCGAGTCGGGATCAATGGTATATGTGAGGTTTGACGGCAGGATAACCTTGTTGTTGTTGATGACTTCGGGGGTGAGTTTGCCGCCTTTGATGATGGTGGGAGTTTTCATATAGTCTTCCAGCGGAGCTTCATCTTGGGCGAAGGCGGTGGCAGCAATCAGGGCTGCGGCGGCGAAAAGGAGGAATTTCTTCATGTTGAGTCGGTTTTAAGAGTGAATGAGGTGATGAATAATTACACTTCAATATACGCGAACTCCCCGGCAATATCACTTATAAAGTGTTAAATGATATTAACGGGGAGTTTCGTTTATGTCTTCGCCGAGTTAGCGGAGGAGGTGTTTGCGGCCGTTGCGGATGAAGAGGCCGCGGGTGGGATTGGCCACGGGGCGGCCCTGGAGGTCGTACCATTGGCCGGCGTTGTCAGCAGCCGTGGCTGCTTCGGGGGTTTCGATGCCGTCAGTACCGATGAAGGTGTAGGCGCTGACACCCTTGAAGCCCGGAACTGCAAAGTATTGCTCAACTTTGCCAACGAGTTCTACGTAGCGGCCGAGGTTGTCAGGGTTGTCGCGCAGGTTCAGTTCGTCGCGGCAGTTGCCGGCGGGGAGCTGAACGGGGATGCAGAAGGTATAGTCGGTTTCGTCGGGGTCGTCGGCCAGAACAATATTGGTGTTTACTTCGCAGTTTTGGGCGGAGAAGGATACGCCTTTGGCCGAGAACGACGATTGGGCGTAGCCGACTATGTGGCCGCGCAGGGTCGCGGCGGTCGACTCGTTTTTCTGAGGGTCCATTTCGATGATTTCGGCAACTGTCAGATAGTCGCCGGGCGTGGGCTCGGGACCGGGGTTCGGGTCGACGCCTGAGCCGCCGTTGGGGTCAACTACGGTGAAGGTGGTGGCGGTTCCGGAGCGGGAGATGTTGGAGATATTGAATCCCACGGATTTGCCGTTCCACCATTTGGGGGCATAGGAGGTTACTTTCGACGAGCCGGGGAAGCAGTCGCCGGCGGTGCGTCCGCTTTTCTTGTCTGCCACTCCGTCGGCTTCGATGAGGTCGACGCCCTGGTGGTTCTTGGTGTTATTTACGGTGTTGGTGCTCCAGGTCGATGTTTTGTAGTCAACGTGCCAGATGAGCATGCCTGCGCCGGGCAGATATTTGTCCCAGCCCGATTTGTTGCGCGTTTCCAGCAGGTAGAATTCGTTGGAGTTGCTCGGGTTGGTGATGCAGTAGGCCGAGTTGGTTTTGATGAGGTCATCGATGGAAACCTGTCCGGCGTCGGCAGTGAGTTCGGTCAGCTCAATCCAGCCGAGGGCGTTGCGCTCGAATGCGCCGTAGGCCGGCGGGGTGCGGCCATCGTTGTTGTAGGGGCCGTAGTCGAGCACACTCCATTCGCCGGGAGTGTAGTAAACGTTTGATTCGGTGTGGTATAGGTCGGGGAGGCCGAGGATGTGGCTGAACTCGTGGGTAAAGGTGCCCATGCCGTCGGGTTCGCCGTCTTCCCATTCGTTTGAGCAGCCGTAGAGGTCAATGGTCACTCCGTCGAGTTTGAACGACTTGCCGGCTTCCGAAAGGTTCCAAGAGTGGGGCCAAACGGTTTCGGTGGAGCCATAGGAAGCTTCGCCCTGGCCGGCGTAGATGATGTAGACGTTGTCGACGTAGCCATCGCCGTCGCGGTCGTAGTCCTTGAAGTTTATCTGCGAGTCGAGTTCCCGGCAGGCTTCAATAACCATTTGTTCGGGGAGCTTGTCGTTGCCGGAGGAGTCGTTGCCGCCGTAGTATTTGCGGTTGTTGGCCAGGGTGACGGGGCCGTAAACGTCGAATTCGCAGTCGAACAGGCCGTTGGAGTTCTCGCGGAAGTATTGGCGCACGCAGCCGGTGCCGTTATATTCCGAAAAGCCGTCTTTGTTGAGCATGTCGGTGAAATATTGCTTGGCTTTGGCGTCGTTGCCGATGGAGAACTTAACGTCTTTATATTCAACCAGCACAACCAGAGCTTTCTGCTTGCCGGTTGCGGGGAAGGAGGTGCCGGGGAAAGTGCCCACCTGGCCGGGAACGCGGCGTGCGGGGCTGAGGCTGCGGTTGCTATTGCGGGCTTCGAAGCGTGCTGCGCGGGCTGCAGTGGCGGTAGCCATGTCGGCCTCGGAGGCGAGGACCAGGCGGCCGTCGGCGTCGTCGATGAGTGTGCGGCCCTGGCGGTCAACGTAGTGGTGGCCGAATTCGTCGCCGCATTTCTGAACTTCGATGAGTTGGCCGTCGGGGCCGGTCATTTTGACGTAGCCGCGGCGCGCGGGAACGGCCATTGCCGACGAGGCAACGGCGAGCGAGAGAAGGAGAGTTATGAGTTGCTTTTTCATATATGTGTATTTGAGTTGTTTATTCGGTGTAGAGATAGCGCTTGATGGAACGCTTGGGAGTTTTTTCAAATTCTTCGTCAATAAATTTGATTGACTGAATCCGGCTGTAGGATTCGAGGGTGGGGTTGAGTTCGGCGATGTCCTGGCGGATTTTTTCCTGAACCTGATTGCGGTCGAGGCCGTCGCGACGGGCTTCGTCGAGGTCGGGGTAGATGAGCGCCTTGAGTCGCCCCTCGCCGGCGTCGATAACGAGGCTTTCGCCAACGTAGGGTATGTTGTTGATTTTTTGCTCGATTTCCTCGGGGTAGATGTTTTGTCCGGCGGGGCCGAGAATCATGGTTTTGTTGCGGCCGCGCAGGTAGATGTTGCCTTTGGAGTCGATGGTGCCTACGTCGCCGGTGAGCATCCAGCCTTCGGGGCGCATAATTGCGGCGGTGGCTTCGTCGTTCTTATAGTAGCCGAGCATAACGTTGTCGCCTTTGACCATGAGCTCGCCGGGAATGTGTTCCGGGTCGGGCGAGAGCACTTTGACCTGCATGCGCGGCACGATGCGGCCACACGATGTGGGGGCGAATTCGCGGTCGTCGGCCGGCTTGTAGCCTTTAGGGTGGGCGTAGCCGATGAGCGGGGCGCACTCGGTCATGCCGTAGCCAACGGTGAGGGGGAAGTTGATGCGGTGCAGGAATTCCTCGACGTCGCGGTTCAGGCCGGCGCCGCCTATAATCATCATTTCCAGCTGTCCGCCAAAGGTTTCCATCAGCATGGCGCGCACTTTTTCGAGGACCTTGCGGTCAATCAGCGGGGTGTGGAGCAGCAGTCGGTTCAGCGGGCGGTCAAGGGCGGGGAATACCTTGGTTTTGATTATCTTTTCAATAATCAGCGGAACGGTGATTATAAGTCTGGGGCGTGCGGTGCGGAAGGCGTCGACCAGCACTTTGGGCGAGGGCTGGCGGGTGAGGAAATAAAGGTGGGCGCCTTTGCAGATTCCGTGGGCCATGTCGATGACCAGTCCGTACATGTGGGCCATGGGGAGCATGCAAACCATCGAGTCGCCGGCTTTGGGCAGGTCGTGGAGAATGTCGAGTATGGCCTGGACGTTGCTCCAGATGGCGCGGTGGGGAACCATGACGCCCTTGCTGAAGCCGGTCGAGCCGCTGGTGTAGTTGATCAGGGCCAGCGAGTCGGAGTCGGTGATTTCGTAGAACTTAACGTCGTCGGGGGTGAAGCGCTCCGGATACTTCTTGCCGAAGAGCTCGTTGAGCCGGGCGCGGGCGGCGGTCAGGCCTTCGTTGCGCGAAAAGAACAGCGAAAAGTCGGGGATGCGGATAATGCCGGCGAGCCCGGGCATCAGCTCCGGGTCGAGGTTTTCGTAGATTTGGCGGTCAACGAAGAAGAGCTTCGAGTCGGAGTGGTCGATGAGATGATGGATGTTGTCGGGCTTGAACTCATGGAGCAACGGCACAGCCACGGCGCCATAGCTCAGAATCGCGAAGAATGAAACTGCCCATTGGGCGGAGTTTTTGCCACACAGGGCGATTTTGTCGCCAGGCTTTACCCCGGAGTGTTCAAACAGCAGGTGGAGCTTGGCAATTTTGCGGCCAAGGTCTTTATATTGCAGCGATTCGCCGTTGAAGTTGGTCAGAGCCGGCGAGTCCCACTGTTTGCGGATAACTTTCTCAACGATGTGAACTATGTCGTGGCGTTCCATGGTGTCAATTAGTAATTAGAAATTAGTAATTAGTAATTAGTAATTGGGTCGGATCAGTTGAAGTTGGCGCGCAGGGCGTCGAAAGCCTGCATGAGGCCTTCGGAGTCCTTGCCGCCGGCCTGGGCGAAGCCGGGCTGGCCGCCACCGCCGCCCTTGATTTCCTTGGCGGCTTCGCGAACCATTTGCGAGGCGTTGAGCCCGCCTTTGACAACGTCGTCGGTGAGCATTACGGTGAGCAGCGGCTTGTTTTGGACGTCGCGCGTGGCGGCGATGAAGGCCGTGGCGTCGGGCGAGATGGCGCGGATGGCAAAGGCCAGGCTCTTGACCATGTCGGGCACTGCCGGACCTTGCAGTTCGATCAGTTTGATTCCGTTGATTTCCTTGGCGTTGCTCACGAGTTCGGCGGCCATGGTCTGGATTTTGGCCTTGGCGGCTTCCTCGGCCTGACGGCGGAGTTCGGTGTTTTCTTCGAGGGTTTTGCGCAGGGCTGCGGCAACGTCGGGAACGTTGTTGAGCATGCCGGAGAGAACGCTGACGGTGTCGCTTACCGCGTTGAGCAGTTTTTCGACCGCGGCGCCGGTAATGGCTTCGATGCGACGGATGCCGGCGGCTGTGGAGCCTTCGGATATGATGCGGATCATGCCGATGCAGCCGGTGTTGGGCACGTGGGTGCCGCCGCAGAGTTCAATGCTCTCGCCATAGCGGATAACTCGCACTTCTTCGCCGTATTTTTCGCCGAAGAGGGCCATGGCGCCCATTTCGCGTGCTTTTTCGATGGGCACGCAGCGGTGTTCGTCGAGCGCAATGGCTTTGCGTACTATAGAGTTGGCAATGTGTTCAACCTCGCGCAGCTGCTCGTTGGTCACTTTCTGGAAGTGGCTGAAGTCGAAGCGCAGCAGTTCGGGGCTGACGTAGGAGCCTTTTTGCTCAACGTGGGTGCCCAGAACCTGACGCAGCGCCAGGTGGAGCAGGTGGGTGGCGGTGTGGTTGCACTCGGTGGCGCGGCGGGCGTCAACGTCGATGGCGGCGGTGAACTGCGCCTGCGGGTCGGCGGGCAGCTCTTTGGTCAGGTGCACGCTCATGCCGTTTTCGCGCTTGGTGTCGTAGATTTCGGTAATCTGGCCGGTGCGGTCGTCGCGCAGGGTGCCGTGGTCGCCGACCTGGCCGCCCATTTCGCCGTAGAAGGGGGTTTGCGAAAGAACTATCTGATAGAATTCGCGGCCTTTTTGCTTAACTTTGCGGTAGCGCAGAATTTCGGCGGGGCAGGCCGTTTGGTCGTAGCCAACGAATTCCTGCTCGCCCTGACGCAGGGTGACCCAGTCGTCGGTTTCGACTGCTGCTGCGGCGCGGGCGCGCTCTTTCTGCTTGGCCATCTCGGAGTCGAATTCTGCGTGGTCGAGCGTCATTCCGTTTTCTTTGAGAATCAGCTCGGTGAGGTCCAGGGGGAAGCCGTAGGTATCGTAGAGCACGAAGGCCTGCTTGCCCGAAATTTCGGTCTTGCCGGCGGCTTTGGCTTCGGCCATGGCGGTTTCGAGCATGCGGATGCCGTTTTCGAGGGTGCGCAGGAACGAGTCTTCTTCCTCCTTGATAACGCGCATTATCAGCTCGCGCTGCTTGGGCAGCTCGGGGTAGGCTTCGCCCATGGATTCGATGAGGGTGTCGACCAGCTGATACATAAACGCTTCGCGTTGGTTGAGGAAGGTGTAGGCGTAGCGCACGGCGCGGCGCAGAATGCGGCGGATAACATAGCCGGCCTTGGCGTTGCCGGGCAGCTGCGAGTCGGCGATGGAGAAGGCTATGGTGCGCACATGGTCGGCGATTACGCGCATGGCGATGTCGACCTTCTTGTCGTCGCCATACTTTTTGCCCGACAGGCGCGAAATGGTGGCAATCAGCGGGGTGAATACGTCGGTGTCGTAGTTCGACGTTTTGCCCTGCAGGGCCATGCAGAGGCGCTCGAAGCCCATGCCGGTGTCGATAACCTTTGCGGGCAGCGGCTCCAGCGAGCCGTCGGCCTTGCGGTTGAACTGCATGAACACCAGGTTCCAGATTTCAATAACCTGCGGGTGGTCGTGGTTCACCAGTTCGGCGCCCGGCTTTTCGGCGCGTTCGGCCTCGGAGCGCAGGTCAATGTGGATTTCCGAGCAGGGGCCGCAGGGGCCGGTGTCGCCCATTTCCCAGAAGTTGTCGTGCTTGTTGCCGTTGATGATGTGCGATTTGGGCAGGTGTTTTTCCCAGATGGCGGCGGCTTCGTCGTCGCGGGTCAGGCCCTCTTCGGGCGAACCTTCGAAAACGGTGGCATAGAGCCGCTCGGGGTCGAGTTTCAGAACGTCGACCAGATATTCCCAGGCCCAATCGATGGCTTCCTGCTTGAAGTAGTCGCCGAACGACCAGTTGCCGAGCATTTCGAACATGGTGTGGTGATACGTGTCCATGCCGACCTCTTCCAGGTCGTTGTGTTTGCCGCTGACGCGCAGGCACTTCTGCGAGTCGGCAACGCGGGTGTATTTTGCCGCCTTATTGCCCAGAATGATATCCTTGAACTGGTTCATGCCGGCGTTGGTGAACATCAGGGTGGGGTCGTCTTTGATGACCATAGGGGCCGAAGGCACAATCTGGTGGCCTTTCGACTTGAAGAAATCCTTAAAGGATTCGCGTATTTCCTTTGCTGTTAACATATCGAGGCTAATGGTTGTTTTTAACGCGCAAAGATACGAAAAAAACTTGGATAATTAGTAATTAGTGGTTAGAAATTAGAAATTAGTAATTATCATACCGTTATGCTGAACGGATATGAGTTTCTTCAGGTATGAGTCTCGTTGAATGATCATGTGTTGTTAGCTTTGCGTGTGCAAATGCACGCAGATAGGCATTGCAAAGATACGAAAAAAACTTGGATAATCAGTAATTAGTGGTTAGAAATTAGTAATTAGTAATCTTTATCATGCCGGGCGAGGGCGTTGCGCCCTCGGGTTGAGGGGTTGATTGGGTTGAGGGGTTGAGGGGGGCAAAAAAGCCCTACCCCCGAAGGGGAAGGGCTGAAAGAATCAAATGGGAGCGAGGGCGTCGCGCCCTCGGCTTTTAGGGAAGGGACTCCCTCCCCTGAGGGGGGCAGGGGAGAGGCTTCTTTACTTCACAAAGACCTTGCGGCCGTTGATGATGTTGAAGCCTTTGACGGGGGCGGTCAGGCGGCGACCCTGCAGGTCGAAGACAACGTCGGCACCAACATGCTGCTGACCGTTGATTTCCTGAATGTCGGTGGTGGTTTCTCGGTCAACCAGCGGCAGCTCTTCGGCGGTTGCGAGAGTGCTTTCGCTGAGCTTGTTGGAGTGGATGTAGACGTAGTTGCCCTTAACGGCGGCCGTTGCGGGCAGTTTTACGAAGCCGAGGTCGCCTGCGGCGCGGCTCTTGCCGGTCATCATGCCGAGAACGTAGTGGCCGGCTTCAACGTCTGTTTCGCGCAGGTGGC
>CAMWSP010000057.1 GCA_947176935.1 uncultured Porphyromonadaceae bacterium
CCCCCCCTTTTTTTTTTTTTTGCAGCAGAAGGCTTCGTAGGAGCCTCTGGCTCGCGTGGTGTTGTGGTAGTGGTCTAGTGCAGTGTCTCTTCAGGTGATTCGGAGGGCTCGGAGTTCTCGGAGTTCTCGGATTTTTTGGAGGGTTTGGGCTCGGGTTTGGGGGAGCCCTGGGGCTTTGAGGCGATGGGTTTGCCGGTGGCGAGGTCGATTTTGCCGAGCACTTTGGGGCCTTTGTCGGTCTTGGCCGGGGACGCCGGAGCCTGGGGCTTTACGGCTGCGGGTTCCGCAGGGGCGGCCGGGGTTTCCTCAGCAGCCGGCGCAGCAGCGGTTTTGGCGCTGCGCGGGCCGAGGTTTATTTCTTTTCCGCCTCCAAACTCCTTTACTAATAGTTCGCAAACGGTTTCGTCAACGCGGGCGTTGACGCCTTCTTCAACTTCGATGTTTTTTTTCTGCAGGAACTCCCTCACCGTGCTGAGCCCCACGTTGAGTTCGCTTGCAATTTTGCTTAATTTCTGTCTTGCCATTTAATATCTAATAAAGGAGTTGGTTTTTTGGTGGAAAATTGGAGTTGACTTATTCGGCTTCGGGGGTTTCGGCGGGAGCTTCGTCCTCAAACTCGCTGCGCAGAACGTTGAGAACGTAGTCGACGGTTTCTGCTTCCAGGTCGGCCTTTTCGATGAGGATCTCGCGGTCGAGTTCAAGGACTGCTTTTGCGGTCATCAGGCCGAGGTTTTTGAGCGATTCGATTACCCATTCGTCGATTTCGTCTTTGAATTCGTCGAGGTAGATGTCGTCGTTGTCTTCGTTTTCGGTTTCGCGGTAAACGTCGATTTCATAGCCGGTTAGCTTCGATGCGAGCTTGATGTTCATGCCGCCTTTGCCGATGGCGAGGCTGACTTCTTCGGGGCGCAGGAATACTTCGGCGCTCTTGGTTTCCTCGTCGATGCGGATGGAGCTGATTTTGGCGGGGCTGAGGGCACGCTGAATGAGCAGGGCGGGGTTGGGGGTCCAGTTGATGACGTCGATGTTTTCGTTGCGGAGTTCGCGGACTATGCCGTGGATTCGCGAGCCCTTTACGCCTACGCAGGCGCCTACGGGGTCGATGCGGTCGTCGTAGCTCTCAACGGCGATTTTGGCGCGTTCGCCGGGGATACGGGCAACGGCGCGGATGTTGATCAGGCCGTCGTGGATTTCGGGAACTTCGAGTTCAAACAGTGCGCGCAGGAACTGGTCGGATACGCGGCTGACGGTGATTTTGGGGTTGTTGTTTTTGTTGTCGACGTTGGCGATGACGGCGCGGATGGTTTCACCCTTGCGGAAATAGTCGCCGGGGATGGATTCGCTCTTAGGCAGGAGCAGTTCGTTGTGGTCCTCGTCCATGAGCAGCGTTTCGCGGCTCCAGGTCTGATAGACTTCGGCGGAGATGAGTTCGCCTTCGAGGTCTTTGAATTTCGAGTAGATTGCTTCTTTCTGGAGGTCGAGAATTTTGGACTGCAGGGTTTGGCGCAGGTTGAGGATTGCGCGGCGGCCGAAGTCGGCGAAAATGATTTCTTTGGTGTGTTCCTCGCCGATTTCAGCGTCGGGGTCGTTGTCGGCGCGGGCGTCGGAGAGCGAAATCTGGAGGTGGGGGTTCTGCACCTCGCCGTCGGGAACAACTTCGAGGTTCTGAAAAATCTGCACGTCGCCCTTGTCGGGGTTCATGATAACGTCGAGGTTTTCGTCGGTGCCAAACATATTGGAGAGCACTTTGCGGAAGCTCTCTTCCAAAACGCTGACCATCGTGGCCTTGTCGATGTGTTTATATTCCTTAAACTCATCGAAACGTTCCACCATATTGGTGTTTTCCGCTTTTTTTGCCATGGGTGAATTAGGTGTTACTGTCTTATTTAAAGTTTATTACGTATTTTACTGATTTGGCGTCGGCGTAGGTGAGGGTTTCGGGCTGCATTTCAACAACGGGGCGCTTCTGGCCTTCTTTTTTGACTTTGCGGGCCACTTCGACTGTGAAGCCGAGGTCGGTGGTTTCGACCAGTGTGCCGGTGAATTTGCGGCCGTCGCGGGTGAGCACTTCCACTTCGTTGCCTACGTTTTTGTCGAACTGTTCGCGCACCTTGAAGGGCGATGTCAGGCCGGCGGAGCCAACTTCGAGTTCAAAGTCTTCGGCGTCGCGGTCGAGCGCCTGTTCGATTTCGCGGCTGATGCGCACGCATTCGTCAACGTCCATGAACTGCTTTGAATCAACTTCGACAACTATGCGGTTGTCGGCACTGACGCTTACGCTGACCAGGAAGAGGTCGGAGTTTGCAATGGCTTGGCGGGCTGCCTGTTCAACTAATGTTTTGTCAATCATGATCGGTTCTATAAAAAACTCGGAAGAGACCTGCGCCCCCTCCGTTGCTACGCTGCAAAGTTACAAAAAATTTCTTGCCCCCACAAACTTTCAAGTTGTTTTTTTTATTTCGGGGCATAGAAAAGCCTCGAAGCGGTTTGAATTGCTTCGAGGCGGGTAGCCCATAGGAGAATCGAACTCCTCTTTCAAGAATGAAAATCTTGCGTCCTAACCGATAGACGAATGGGCCATCGTGGCGGTCGCCGGGATTAAGCGGCCAGTGAGTTTACGTGCTTCTGGAGCGAGCTCTTGAGGTTAGCGGCCTTGTTTTTGGAGATGGTGTTTTTGCGGGCCAGCTTGTCGAGCAGAGCGGTCAGCGCGTTGAGAGCCTTCTGAGCTTCAGCCTTGTCGGTCATTTTGCGGATGCGACGAACGGCGGTACGAGCGGTTTTCTCGTAGTAGCGGTTGCGAAGGCGGCGGCTTTCGGTCTGACGAATTCTCTTGAGTGATGACTTGTGGTTTGCCATGTCAAATAAGTTGCTTCTATATGATAGTTTTTATTTTTATTTAGTAGCCCATAGGAGAATCGAACTCCTCTTTCAAGAATGAAAATCTTGCGTCCTAACCGATAGACGAATGGGCCATTCTGCCGAATTGCGAGTGCAAATTTACGATGTTTTTTTGAACTATGCAAATTTTCTTGTAATTTTGCGTAAAATTTATGCAAAAAAGTTTGAACATACTTCCGCTGAGGTTGACGCCGCACTCCGACAGGACGTCGATTCTTCAGGCTTATTCGCTTGAAATGGGGGCGGTTAGCTTTGCTGTGCCTGCCGGCGGTGGCGTGGGAGCAGCCCGACGCCGCGCTTTGCTGCAACCTTTGACTCCGCTGGAGGTCGAAGCCACTATTCGCCCCGGAAAGGAGCTTCACACCTTTCGCGAGCCTCGGGCAAAGGTGCATTTGCACACTATTCTGATGTCGCCCGCGCGGTCGGCGGTGGCAATGTTTCTGGCCGAGGTGCTTCAGAACTTGCTCCGTCAGGCCGACGCCGATGCCAACACCTATTATTATATAGAGCAAGCGGTGGAGCGGCTGAATGATGCGCGGGTTCCGGTTGCGAATTTCGGGTTGATGTTCATGCGCGGGCTGTCGGCCATGCTCGGCATTGAGCCTGATAGCGGCGATTATCGTCCGGGAATGATTTTCGACATGATTGACGGCCGCTTCCGCCGGTCGGCGGCGCTTCATGGCCATTCGCTTTCGGTTGCTGAATCGGCTGCGGCGGCTCGCCTGCTGCGCATGACCTGGTCGAACCAGGGGCGATTCAGGTTCGCTGCAGCCGACAGGCGCGCCACCCTGGAGCGCATACTGGAGTATTATTCGCTCCACTATGCGCCGCTGACTGGGCTGAAATCGCCCTCGGTGCTCCACGAGCTGCTGCGCTAAAGGAGCAGGGCTATGCGGTAAACGATGAAGGCCATGAGCCAGGCCAGCACAGTGTTGTAGACGGCGCTGAACGCGGCATAGCGCCATGAGCGCGTTTCGCGGGCTATGGCGGCGAGGGTTGCAACGCAGGGGCAGTAGAGCAAAACAAAGACGAGGAAGCCCAGCGCCGATGCAGGCGAGAAGTCGCCGACCAGTCGCGGCCCGAGGGCGCTGTCGGAAATGGCTTCGTTGCCGCTGTAGAGCACACCGAGGGTGCTAACGATGATTTCCTTAGCAGGGATGCCGGCTATGGCGGCAACTGTGGCGCGCCAGCCCATGCCGATGGGGGCCATTATCGGAGCGAGGAATTTGCCGAGCATTTCGAGGTAGGAGTCACCTTCAAGCGGGAAGTAGTTCAATGCCCATACGATGATGCAGGCCACGAGGATTATGCCGCCCATTTTGCGTAGATACTGCTCGCCTTTGGCCCAGGTGTGGCGCAGAATGGCTTTGGCAGTCGGTACGCGATAGGGGGGCAGCTCCATGACGAAAGGCGTTTCGTCGACCTTCCAGACAAATCGGCGCAGCAGGCGTGCGGTGAGCATGGCTGCCAGAACGCCTATGGCATAGATGCCGAAAAACACCAGCGCCGCGTGGCTGGAGAAGAAGGTGCCGATGAGCAGAACGTAGATCGGTAAACGCGCCGAACAGCTCATGAACGGATTGATCAATATGGTTATCAGGCGCGACGACCGGCTTTCGATGGCGCGGGTGGCCATGATTGCCGGCACATTGCAGCCGAAGCCCATTAGCAGCGGAATGAAGCTCTTTCCGTGGAGCCCGATGTGGTGCATGGAGCGGTCCATGATGAACGCCGCACGGGCCATATAGCCCGAATCTTCCATAAAGGAGATGCAGGCATAGAGAATAAGAATGTTGGGCAGGAAAACGATTACCGAACCGATGCCGCCGATAATGCCGTCGGCCAGCAGGTCCTTGAGCGGCCCTTCGGGCATATGTTCGCCAACCAGGCCCGACAGCCATTCAACTCCGCTCTCAATCCAGTCCATCGGATATTGACCGACCTGAAAAGTGAGCCAGAATATCAGGAACATGATGCCTAAAAAGAGCGGAATGCCGAACAGGCGGTTGGTTACGAAGGCGTCGATGATAGACGTTGAGCGGGTTGACGAGCGCCGCTCGCCGGTCATCGTTTCGGCCAGCGCGCCGTCGATGAAACCATATTTTTCTGCCGCGATAACCGAGGCAATGTCCTGCTGGGTGCGCTGCTCGATGAGCCGGCGACCGGCCTCGCGCAGCTCAACCATTTGCTGATACTGCGGGCGCGACGCAAACATGGCGTCAACCTCCGAGTCGCCCTCGAGGAACTTCAGCGCCAGATAGCGAGCCGCAAACTTCGGCGATATAGACGTGTCGGACTTGATAAGCGCCTTGATCGGGTCGAGAGCGTTGCGCAAATCGTCGGAAAGAGCAATATGAACGTGGCGGACCTTCGGCTCGCGCCCTTCGTAGACGCGGATAACGCAGTCGAGCAACTCGTCGAGCCCCTTGCCGGTTTTGCTTACGGTCGGCACCATCGGCACGCCGGTCATGGCGCCGAGCAGCTCATAGTCCAGACGTGCACCCGACTCCTGCAGCTCATCGAACATGTTCAGCGCAACGACCATTGAGCGGTCCATGTCGATCAGCTCGGTTGTCAGAAACAAATTGCGCTCCAGATTCGAAGCAACAACCACGTTGACTATGACGTCGGGCGTTTCCGAAGCCAGATATCGGCGAACATAAAGCTCCTCGGGCGAATAAGCTGCCAGCGAATAAGTGCCCGGCAAATCAACGATATTGAACCGATAGCCGCCGTAGTTAAACGACCCTTTCTTAGCCTCCACCGTCACTCCGGAATAGTTGCCTACATGCTCCGTTGCGCCGCTCAGCGAATTAAACATCGAAGTCTTGCCGCAGTTCGGATTACCGATCAGAGCGATATTTATAACCCGTTCGGGCCCGTTGTGGGCTTCGGGCAACAGTTCGTCAGTTTCATTAGGATTAGTTGTGGCCAGCGTCTCAAATCGCTCTGCCGGCAATGCCTCCGAAGCTTCCACAACTTCAATAAGCTCCGCCTCCGAGCGTCGCAGCGACACCTCATAGCCTAATATTGAATATTTTACCGGGTCCTTCATCGGCGCGGAAAGTACCTTGCGAACAAGCTTGCCGCGCACGAACCCCATTTCAGTCAAACGCTTACGAAAAGCGCCGTGGCCAAGAATCTTAACCACGAACGCTTCATGTCCCTCAGGGAGTTCGTTCAATCTCATATTTTTTAACTTTAACGAGTGCAAAGTTCGCTATTTCCCCCCACATCCGCAATACCCTCCTCAGGGTAAATTCCCATTGACCGGCACGAGAAATCATTGCGGGCTCTTCAGGGCAACGAATCTGTCAGTTTATGATAATACTCCCGGTATTATTTTCAATATATATGGATTTCGACCCTTTTTGTAATATCTCTCTCTTGGGTATGGATTGAGAATCCGGCGAAGGGATTAATGCTTCGTTAATGGCAGTTGCGACACTATCAAGTGAGGCCCGCAGTTCCTGAATTAGTAGTGCCGCATCGTTTTTTACCAATTCACAAAAATCTCCAGTTGAGTGGCGGCAAATCAATAGCCATAGGTCATCCAATGTATTGATAACCTCATCAATTTTCTGAATCTCCATCAACAGGAAGCTTGATTTGCCCGGTTCCATTGGCAGTCGCTCTGACTTTCGCGTTTTTTCATTCTGCCAGAAATCTTTGATTTTTGTAAGCCCATCCCCATTCCGAGGAATCTCTTTCATATCTACGAGGGGAAATATGCGTTCTTTAATATTGCCATTCTTGAACATCTGTGTCATTTCAAACATACAGTCCAATGAATAAAAGTATTCAGGAATCACAAACATAATCACTATGTTGGCTGCCCCAATTTCTTTCTCATAGTCGTCTATGCTTCCTTTGTACATTATGTCATACTTGTCCATTGAATACGGAATATGATTCGCTCTGAGGCCGGACTCAATGGCTTCTATAACAGTTTTATACTCGTTACTCCATTTATATGAAATATGAACTTTGTTTAATTTGTTTTCCATGTGATGCGGTTCTTTAATGATATGTTTAATAGATTTTGTACTTACCTCAACTGCTACAGCTGTTATAGTTTATTCATTGTCGAGCTTAGCAAAGAAGTTTGATATCAGATATTTATTGCTTGAATCTTGCATGATGGCGTCAATAAGATCCATCGCCCGCTCCAGGATTCCCTGATTGCAACTGTCATTAAAAGACCTAATCCCGTTATATGCTTGAATAACTACCTCCACTACTTCATTCCAAACAAAGGAATCTTCAGGCGAGCTTACAGCAAGTATTTGTTCCAGCCATTTCAGAGTCCGAACAGGATTTTTAACGGCAAAACTTCCTAAGAATTCAATAAACGCGCGTATTTGATGTCTGCACATGGGTGATGTTAAGTAGGCATTTGTTACCCTGACTTGGATTTCGTCGGGCCATTCGCTGAGTTGATGGAAAAGGTGGTCAAAGGCCTCTCCCATTGTTGCTGAATCAAATTGCGGCTCCATAAAATGCAGGATATAAGAGACGGCATTTTCGTCAGCACTGTCTAATCTGCCAAGAAATTGCAGCAGCGAAATGCGGGCCAGCTCGCTTCTATGACACATCTTATCAAGCAGTGCTTGAATACGTTGATCGCTATTGTTATGAGACCAAGCCAACCACAAAATAATCACTTGTTGCGAATAACATTCTGGACATTCGCTTGCCATCTCAAAAAATGTTATAAGCTCGTCTAGAGCATAATTGACAAAATACACCAGAGGATTATAGTTGTGAACCGGCATAGCCATAAGTCGTGGATCGTAATCATGCATCAGCTTCTTGAATAGCTTAACGTTTCTATCTTTGTCTGCATTATTAAGCACTGCCATATTTAAGAGAATGGCAGCTCTTGTATAAACCGATGCTGATGTAGCAACTTGTTCAATAGTAGAGAATACAATATCTTTATATTTCTCATCATTCGCACATTGGACCAACATATATCCGGCATTGCCACGAACCTGATTTATACCTACATTATATATATCCTTGTCATTTTGGTGAGAGTCATTGGCTGGTTCCTCTGCATTTATAAGCGTGTTGCATAGTAAACGAATTACAATCTCAGGTACAACGTCTTGCTTGACTATATTGCCCAAGGAAAATAATAAGGAATGAATGCAGAATCCCCTGTAAGTTGAATTTACATCGTATTGAACGGCATTCAAAATCTCGTTCAATACCGACATTGCCTCGTCTAATCTGCCGGCATCCAGTAGTCCTTGCATTCCCGACAGCGGATAGCACAATAAAACACGATCGTCTATTATTATCTGATTGATAAAACCGATGAATTTGTCTGGTTCACGACAAACCACACTCCTGAATAATTGGCATTGACCTGTAAGAGATGGTTTCTCCCAATTCATAGAGTCATTTGTATTGTATTTAAGCATGGATTCGAGCCAAGTTTCAAGGCTCATTTTCTCTCCTTGTTCCTTTCTTAAAGATGTCCATCCTATGAGGGTAGATGTGCTGCAAGGCATATTGTTTTTTAGCCGTTGCACCTTGAATTTACGGTCTATTCTTTGACGCTCCTGATAAGCAGTCCATGATAGCCTTCTCAGTTCAGATAATGGGAGAACTTCAAGGGCCGACCCTTTATGTAGGTCAATATCCAGAATGGGATGCCCAGACTGAATCCTTGCTTGATAAGATTCTCCGAATCGGCATGTTTTTTCTGACGGGTCATTGATGGAAAGAATTTTATTCAGAACAGCGATTTTTTGTTGGTCATCCATGTGTGGGAATGCCACTCTTAAAGCTTCGATGGCTTGATATTCCACCCACGCAGGCGCATTTGACAGCAGTTCGCGTTTGGTAATTATTTCATATACATCATCCTTGAATAGATCCGGGCGTGACGTATAGATATATAACGCAATAAATATAATTCCGCAGTGATTATTGTAGGCAAGCTTTCTTAGAAAATGTTTTGTATGCTCACATTGGGCGTTTTCAAGAAGCTCATCAATCAATATATTAGTAAAGTCCATAACAGCATTATTCCCAAGATGTCCTGCGGTACTTCTACGGAAACTAACGAACTGGGTGGAAAAATATATTTCCGAACTATCTATTTTGACTTTAGTGGCATCATAAATACAATTTAGGATGTCGGAAATAAGTTGGATACCAATGGCATTGTGCGTTTTAAGGAGCTGCTTGTAGAGCCTTTCAACTCCATGATTGATAGTTAAATGTCCGAAATGTTTATGTTCGTCGGTTTCCAGCTGCTGCTTTACATTTTCTTTAAGCTCTTGGCAGACAAAAATAGGGTTATCAACGAGTATATTTGCCAATAAATTTGTATATTCCAATGTGCTCTTATTTGTGGAACGCCTTTGGTATAATGAAACTAACTTCTTACTATTACAATTCAAATTATAGCGTTGCAGAATGCTGTCCATATATCTGCAATCGTCCTTATCATTTAAATCCAATACGGCGTCCAATGTATTAAGCACAATCTCCCCGTTAGATTGAATTGTCTGCCGGCACATCAGCATCGCTTTTTCTTTATAATCATCACTGAGCTTTTTCCATCCACCCTTATTTCCTATGATTTTCCATATGGTGTTAAACCAGTTCACATTATGGACGGATTCAAAAATCACACCCATAAAAGTGCGGTCATTAAACACGTCCTTTGAAATAAGATTGATTTCTTGTGGAATTGGCATTTCAAAATAGGCCATTGTGCTTAATGCGAGCGATTGGATATGGTAGCGATAAATCGGCTTCCCATTTTCTGATTTCGCAAAAAGTAACTGCCTTAAAATATGAATGTATTCGGGTGCGTTTTGTTCCCGAAGGAAAGTCAAAACGCTTTTAATGGAGGCCCTTATAAAAAGTCCTTGATGTTGATTTTTTATTGCTTCCGGCAGGTTGCCTCCCTTTTCAGTGAATCTTCGTGCATATACATAATCAAATAATGTTTGGTGGAAAAACTGCACTTGACCGTTTTGGGATATTGTTAAAAGCCCGTTGGATAAAAGATACTTTAATTCAGCATCATAAACTGTTTCAAATTCTCTGATATGAACCGACAATTCCTGGCGCTGATACATTTTCGTTACAAGACTATCAAGTAAAGATAATAAATTCTCTGTACTAATCGTCCGAACACTATCGTCAGTCACATATTTGCGCCAGAGCTGATGATACAGCAAGTCGGTCGATAATGGATCTGTCAGTTGTCCGTATGACCTAACTTTCAAAAATAAATACAAGTGCAGGGGATTACCTAAAAATTGAAGGAGTCTATCGCTCAAGCATTCGTTACAATTATTCTCTTTTAACGTTTTTTGCACCTGGGTGCTACTGAGCTCCTTTAGTTCCCACGTAGTCTTGATCTTTAAATTATCAAGCAGAGGATCGTATTCCAAATCATACGGGCGGCATGAGATGATGACGCGCACATTCGGAACAGAGCGTAATTGTCCGATGACTCTCAATAGAGATCTCAAAGGAGTGCGGTTAGATGATAACGATAGAGACAATGCATCAATCTGATCAATCAATAAAATTACGCGCTGGTAGGTTGGAGCGACATTTTGTATGATATGCTCTATTGGCCCTCCCAAATGTATTTTTCGACTCAATTCATCGGTGTCAACAAACTCCATCTGGTCAGATTTCAAACCGAGCACCAAATAATCCTTTCGAGGCTGAAGATTCTTCAGAAGGTTATGCATAACGATGGATTTACCAATTCCAGCCCTACCATAAAGTAATGCCAATCTATCTGCGTGCTCCTTGTCGGATTCCTGCTCTATCCATGCAAGAATCATATCCACTTCATCCCGATGGATTGCCGGATTAATTGTTGGTGTATAGTCGAGCAGGTCGTATGATCCATTCCTGAAAGCGGAAACCGGATCTTCAACGTAGTGACAATCAATATAAATTTCCCCATTATTCCGCTCAATGTAAATTGGCCGTGCCCCCGTCTGATTAACAATTCTTTCGTTCATATAATATTAAACTCTTTGATTACAAAACTTCCATGATATTGACATGCTTCGTAGACATTTCCTTTGTCGTTACACAAATCTTGACCGGAATGCATTCCCGACACGGCAAAGTTACTAAAAATATACCAATACCCAATTCGTCATAGTTTGTTGTGATAATGATTTTACAATAAGTATAATCATTTCTTTGTAAGATTATTACGTTCCTTTGAAAGTCACTGAATTTCATGAAATGCTTTTGTGAGAAAAGCACATGTGTTACTCTGAAATGAG
>CAMWSP010000058.1 GCA_947176935.1 uncultured Porphyromonadaceae bacterium
CACCGGCAGATGTTTATACGAGCCTGGCCGCGCCCGCTTACTATTCCGATACGTACGAGCCCTAATATAACTCCAATAACTCCGAGAACTCCGAGCCCTCCGAGAACTCTGAGAGCTCCGAGAGCTCCGAGTTTGCCGAGGCAATTACCGCCGACGACCAGACGGTGAACGTTGCCATAATGCTGCCGTTTATGCTCGACAGCGAAGCCATGACCCGCAACGCGCAGAACCAGACCAACTTCTATCGCGGAGCCATGCTCGCGCTGGAATCTAAGGCCAACGGCAAGACCGAGGCCGAGGGTAAGGTCAACGTTTATGCGTTCGACACCGAAGGCTCGCCGGAGCTGGTTGCCGGAATCATGGCCAAGCCCGACATGCAGAACGTTGATTTCATTGTGGCTCCGGGCGATTCGCTGTCGATTGAAGCTATAGCGGCCGTGGCCGACACCACCGGCGCCACGGTTCTGAATCTCTTTGCGGTCAAGAACGACGCCCACCGGCGCCACAGCTCTGTGCTTCAAATGAATATTCCGCACGAAGAAATGTATGAATCGGCCATCAAGGGCTTCGTCGATAAGTTTAAAGGCTATAAGGCTTTGATTCTTAACGCAACCGATATTCCGGCCGATAAGCAGGCGTTTGTGAGCGAGCTCACAACTGCGCTCGTTCATGCGGGCATACCCTTTGAAAAACTCGACTATTCCGGCAAGCTGTCGGCTCAGGATTTGGAGGCGCTGCCGGTGCGCGACTATGTTGTGGTGCCCACCTCCGCCTCGCGTGAGGCTTTGCTGAAAGTGCTCCCCGCGCTCAACGACTACAGTCAGGCCAACCCTACGGCCGAGCTGCGCCTGTTCGGCTATCCGGAGTGGGTGGTTCTGCGCGGCGAAATCAAGGATAATCTCCACAAGCTGCACGCGCTGGTTTATTCGCGCTTTTCAACCGACCTTGACGGCAGCGACGTAGCCGCCGTCAATGAAGCATATGCCAACTGGTATGGCACGGAGCCCACCCCGTCGTTCCCCGACACCATGCTGCTCGGTTTCGACGCCATGTCGTGGATTCTCCATGCGTCGGCCAACGGCGTGGAAGCTCCCTATCGCGGGCTGCAGAATTCCTTCACTATCAGAGAGGTGCCCGACGGGGGCGACGTTAACACCGCGCTCTATTTCATAACCTTTGACACCGACGGCCGCGTAACGGCCGAAACGCTCTGATGCGGCGCGCGTTGGCTTCGGCTATGCTGCTGGCGGCGTCGGCCATGGGCGTCAGCGCCCAGCATTTCTACTCGCCCGACCTGGCCATAGGTGTGCGCGCCGGCGCAACGATGTCCAACATGGCCTGGCAGCCCTCCGTGCGCCAGTCTATGACTCCCGGCTGCATGGCGGGCCTGACCATCCGCTACACCGAAGAGAAATATTTCGGCCTTGTGGCCGATTTGGTTCTCACCCAGCGTGGCTGGGCGGAAAAATTCGAGGATAATCCGGAGTTTTCCTATCGCCGTCAGTTCACCTATGTGCAGCTGCCGGTAATGACCCATATTTATTTCGGCAGCCAAAAGTTCAGAGGCTTCGTCAACCTCGGCCCGTCGGTAGGGTTTATGATTGACGACCGCATAACTTCCAACTTCAACTACCGCAACACCGCCGAAGTGGCCAATTTCCCGTCTGGACGGCGCACTGCGCAGCTCGACATGGCCGTTTACCGCAAGGTCGACTATGGCATCACCGCCGGCGCGGGCGTTGAATTCCGCGCGCGCCGCAAGCATTCGTTTATGGTGGAGGCGCGCTTCTATTATGGCATCGGCAATGTGTTCTCCTCCAAGCGCGGCGACACGTTCGGCGCCTCGCGCACAATGTCGCTCGAAGCATCGGCCGCCTATCTTTTCAGAGTTAAATAAGCCCCTTTATTTGTAGGTTATCCAGCGGGCAAGGTCGCGGAATGTCGGCTTCTTGCCATACATGAATATGCCTACGCGATAGATTTTGCCGGCCAGCCAGATGAAGCCGATAACGCTTGCAATCAATACGCAGATAGCGGTTGCCAGTTCCCAGGCCGGAACGCCGAACGGCACCCTGGCCATCATCACCATCGGCGCCGTGAAGGGCACCATCGACAGGATTATGGCGAACGTCGACGACGGGTCCTCAATTATAACCATTGCGGCAAAGAAGCCTATCATAATAGGAAGCATGGCTATGATGTTGAGCTGCGAAGCGTCTTGAACATTGTCGACCGAGGCGCCTATCATTGCGAAAATCGCGGCGTAGAGCAGATAGCCGAGCACCAGGAAAACCAGCGTCAGGCTCAGAATATAGGCCACATAGCCGGTGTTTGACAGTGTGCCGATAATGTGGGCCACATCAACGTCCATGCCCATAGCTTCGGGGTCGGGAGAGCCGGTGCCGGCATTGATGGCCTGAACATCGGCCATAACGTCGGCCGGAATAACCATGGGTAAAATCAGGGTGGTGCACGCCATGATAACCACTCCCCAAATCAGAATCTGAGTCAGAGCCACCAGGCCTACGCCGACTATCTTGCCGAGCATCAGCTGGGTGGGCTTGACGGAGCTGACAATGATTTCGAGCACGCGGTTGCCCTTTTCTTCAATGATGGAGTTCATAATCAGCGCGCCATACATTGTTATGAAGAAATAAAGCACAAAGTTTAGCATCATGCCGCCAACGGAATTGAGCGCGGCGCTCTGCTCTTCGCCTTCGTCGTCGGCATCGGAAACCTTTATGGTGCGCACCGTAACGGAGGTGCGCACGTCTTTGAGAATATCGTCGAGGTTTTCAATGTCGTAGCCCTTAAGCTTTTCGTCCTGAATGATTTTCTCCATCTGGTCGGAAATGGTGCGCTCCACCGGGGCGGAAGCGGTGTTCGAGGTCAGAATCCTCACTCCCGACGGGTTGGCCACTATGTTGCGGTCAATAATCAGCAGGCCGTAAACCGAGTCGTTGCTCAGCATTTCGTCTTGCGGAGCATCGGCGGCAAAGAAGTGAACGTCGTCTGTATCCTTGAGTTGCGGGAGAATCAGACCCGAATTATCGAGCACGGCAATGTTTTTGTCGCTCGACGGGGCGAACAGCATAATCAGCGTAGGAACCGCCATGAGCGCCACCATAACGATTGGCACTATCAGAGTGGTTATGATGAAACTCTTTTTGTTGACGCGTTCAAGATATTCGCGCTTTATAACGAGAGAAGTGTTGTTCATTTGTTTGCTTCGTTGACTGCGGAAATGAAAATATCGTTCATGGTCGGCAGGTTTTCGTTCAATCCTACCAGATTGGCCGACGAGTTGACCGCCTCGATTGCCTGACGCAGCTCCACTTCGGGCCGCAGCTTAACCGACAACAAGGTGCGATCCATGGGCAATACTGCGGTTTCGGAACTTTCAACCAATGGCATAAGCTTGGGAATCAGCGCGGTGGCGTCGCCCTGCACCGTGAAGTCATAGCGGCCTTTGGCAAACCGGCGCTTAACTTCTTCAACCTTGCCGGAAAGAATGTTTTCCGACTTGTTGATGAGCGTGAATGAATCGCATATCTCCTCAACCGAACTCATGTTGTGCGTTGAGAATATGATGGTTGCGCCGGCGTCGCGCAAACGCAGAATTTCGTTTTTCAGCAGCTGGGCGTTCAGCGGGTCGAAGCCCGAAAACGGCTCGTCGAAAATCAGCAGCTTCGGCTCGTGAAGCACCGTTATTATAAACTGCACCTTCTGGGCCATGCCTTTTGAGAGCTCGGTAACCTTTTTGTTCCACCACGAAGATATTTCAAAACGTTCAAACCAGGCTTTGAGGCGGGCCTCGGCGTCGCGGCGGCTCAGGCCCTTGAGCTGAGCAAAGAAAATGGCCTGCTCGCCGCCTTTCATTTTCTTATAAAGGCCGCGTTCTTCGGGCAGATAGCCTATATGAACCAGGTCGGCTTCGGTCAGCGGGTGGCCGTCGAACATAACCGAGCCGGAGTCGGGGGCGGTTATGTGGTTGATTATGCGTATCAGGGTGGTTTTACCGGCGCCGTTGGGGCCGAGCAGCCCGTAAACGCTGCCTTTGGGCACCGAAAGCGACACGTTATTGAGCGCAACGTGGTTGGTGAACTGTTTGCTCACCCGGTCAACTTCAAGAATCATAATGTGATAGGAAAATTGGCGGGATTTATTTAACTACTACCTTCTTCGACCATCCGGCAGTGCGAACAATGTAGCAACCTTTAGGCAGGTCTACCTTGACTGTTGAATCTTCCACAGCCAGCGATTTAACTTTCTGGCCGGTAATGGAATAGATTTCAAAGTTCACTCGCCCGGCGGCGGAGAGCGAAATGCCGCCTTCAACGCTCTGCGCGCGGCTCTCGGCGGCAACCGTTTCGATGCGGTCGTCGGCGATAGCTGAGAATCCCGGGGCTGCGAATGCGGCCGCCAGAACGAGCAGGCTGATGCGGATTATTCGTTTCATAACGCAAAATTACAAAAAATATTTCACTCCCGCAAATTTTCCCCCAAATATTTTATTGAAGTGGTTTATTTGGGAGTGAGGGCGTCCCGCCCTCAGTTATTTGCATGAACCACAGAAATGCGTATAATTGAAAAATCGGGTAAGCCATCACGACTTGCCCGATTATAATGAATAGTAAACAATATTAGGGTTTAATTTCCGTAGAAGTGTAATTCTGCAAGGTTCCAATATATAAGCGTACTTGTTTCGTACAAACTTTCGTTGGAGCAATTCTTAATTAACGTGAGTTCGACATAAGGATTCAAAATAAAGTCAACTAATTGTCGGTAATGAATTCCAAAGATATGGACGGTTTCTTTGGGAATAAGCAGTAAGCCGCGATAGGACTCAAGGCATTGGTAATAAAGTCGGTAAAAGAACGATGTCTTGAGTGCTCAATCTGAACGATATTCTTCAGTTTATCATTAACCGACTCAACAACAGCTCTCTTGCGCAGCATAATATTGTCCCCCATAGCCATCAGGGAGTTCTTCATATATAAAAGTATAGAACGAAATACGACTGCGTTGGTTGCTGAGCGAAAGTCGGAGTAGCAAGAGCCAAAGCAAGAAGGTAAACAAAAATTTTCATAATTTATAATCCCATTTCGTCCATCATATCATCAATACTTCCACCACTATCCCGAAAACTGTCATAGTCATATCCGCCAAGAGCATAATAAGTGTCTCGGTCGTAGTCATAGTTGTCTTCATAGTCGCAGTTTTGAGAACCTCTGCGCTCATAATACTTTACATCTTCCGAATCTAACAGTTTCGCATCTTCGTCGTAGTAATCGACAGTAGAGTCTGTTCCACAACAAAAAGCTGCATCTTTATTTTCAAAATTTTGAATATCGGTGTCATACCAATTATATTGAAAGGGAACGACTAAATCTCCGGAATAATTTACGATTCCCCACCTATAGTTATTCTTTACAAATATAAGTTTATCCAAACCATATTCACGCTTTATTTCTGAATAGTTGGGTTCTAATATGATTCTACCAGAAGTATTTAAAAGTCCGTCAGTATGGTTTGTGTAACGGTACTGTATTTGCAGTTCTCCGCAAACATCGTCATAATGAAAAGTTCCATAGCATTCACAATCATTATCGTAATCGTAGCCAGTTTGTTGAGTAGATTCCGACAATGATTTTATTACCACCGAATCTTTGGAAAATAATGCTATTCCATTTTTGAATGGTCTAATGACTGAAAAACGCGGATATTCGTGTGTACTTTCATCTTGGAGGTCAATCCAGCCTGGAATATTATTTTTTATATAGTTTATTTTATCTTCTCTTGGGAAGAATACATAATCATATATAGGTGGCATTATTTCATTCCCGTTCTTATCAACTATGCCTAACCTTATTTTTGCTTCGGAGTCTTTATCAAATACCCGCACTCTAAAGTAATCACCATAGTCATCACCATAGTCATCTTCTTCAATCTTTAAATATTTGTTGCGAAGTTTAATAGAATGATCTTCTATAAATATGAGTTGTACACTCCCGTCCTCATCATATTCAGTAGCTTCCAATAAATTATTCGACAAAGCATATAGGTTACTATAGATGGCAGGAAGAAGCTCATTGCCGTCTTTGTCAATTATTCCTTTGCAACATCGGCCTTCCTGATCATATCTATAAGCAGTCAATAGATTATTATCAACGCCTTTTATGCCCTCATAGCAAGAGGAGTATGTATAAGGAAGCAATACGGATAAGCCTTTTTTATTTTTTGCAATAAATCTTTTGCTTGTGAGGTCTAATATAGAATCCTCCCAATCAGACCAATTGGGCTTTTCGATTAGTATCTGTTTTTCTTTTATAGTAAGTTTTGGATAAAGGCATGGCAAAAATTCTTGAAATGATTCATCAAGAATGCCATAAAGAATGTTGTTACGGCCTTGTGGTTGCCATTCTGCAAAATAGTATCCATCTGTCTGCTCTGAGATTTCAGAATAATCAGTGCGAAGAACGACATTGCCTAAATAATCACAGAATTCAACGTGTTTATGATAGATAACTTTATCATTGTTGTCATAATCCGGCTCAATAACAGTATACTTAATGGTGGGGATTTTTATAGTTAAATATTCCGGGGCAGACCAGACGCGATTTTCGTTTTTGAATAATTTTGGCAGATCAAAAAGAGTCGTATTACAAAGGATTGACTTATCTTTATCGTATTCCTGTATGCCTTGTTTGACAACTTTATTTATAGAAATATTAAGAATAATATTTTTGTGTAAATTATTGTCGAAATCATGACATTCAAAGTCTACTGCAAGCTCTAAAAATACAATATCAGTAGTTAATTGATGGACATTGTATAAGGAAGAATAATTTTCAATCTTGTATTCGAAAATTATTTCACCCGAAAAATTAAGGAATACAACGGAGTTACATTCGTCACAAAAATAAGCGTATATATCTCGAAATTTTAGAATCGAGATTGAAGATACTTTAAAATTGGATACAATGTGTCGTTCATTGTTTATGATGTAAAAACACTCCTTCGTCCTATTTGCGATTAAATAGTAACCGTTTTTAGCATTAATACAATACTCATCGTTAGAAAGCTCAAGAATGAGTTTTTTATCGCTATTAATAACTTTTGATTCTTTATCATTATGGTAGGAAACTAATCCATCTCCGACATAGATGATGCTATTATTCCTAAATTGTTGTATATAATCATATATCCACATAACTTAATTTATCTATTTCGTAATACTTTGCGAGAATTTCTGCACGTCAAGAATCTGCGCGGATAAACGCTTTCAAATTATGTCTGCCGTCCCGCCAGCTTGTCCCGAGCGGGGCCTCTGCAAGGCATTCTGCGACGGCAAAATTACTAAAATAATCAGTAATTAGCAAATAGGAATCATTAATTTGCAATAGAGATAATCACCGGGCGTTGCACACAGCGCCGCAATAAACTGCACCTCTGAATTGCGTATGCGGGTATACGACCTTGGCCGGTCGCAGTGCAGGTACGACAATGCAGAAAGAGCGTCTAATCTCACTTCGTCTCAGCGTGTGTTGAATTGGCGATTCGATGTAACTGAGAAAGAAAGCTTGACACTTTTCTTATCCGACGGTATTTCTCCTCCATCGGATAGCGCAAAGGTATGCATAAATTAACGTGAGTTCGAGATAAGGAATCAGAATAAAGTCAACTGATTGTCGTTAACAAACTCCAAGGATATAGACGGTTTCTTCGGAAAGAAACAGTAAGCTGCAATAGCACTCAAGGCATTGGTAATAAAGTTAGTGAAAGACCGATGCCTTGAGTGTTCTATCTGAGCGATATTCTTCAGTTCATCATTAACCGACTCAACGACCGCTCTCTTGCGCAGCATAATCTTGTCCGCCACCGTCATCAGGGAGTTCTTCATATTGTTTTTGACTTTGGTAACCAACTGGATGCCGTTCATGAACAGGAATTCGAAAAGCTGCTTGCCGATATATCCCTTGTCTCCACATAGTTTCCCTTTGACATTCTCGATAAAAGACTCTGAATAGAGGGGTTCCCGATCATCCACATTTCCCGGGGTAAACATAAAGTTAAGAATCTCACCACGATCGTTTATTATCAGATGCAGTTTGAATCCGAAGAACCATCCCATCGAACACTTTCCACGTTCGGCTAATCCTTTGAATGTCTTATGAATTAGAATACGCTGATGCTTGCACACCCTCAACGGAGTTGAGTCGACATAAGCGATACCGGTACAAGTCCCGAGCAGCACCTCCTTGATAAAGACCGTAAGCGGGAGCACTACTTTCATCTGAAGCTCCACGAACCTGTTATATGATACCGTATTTGGGAACAGATGGGTCAGATGTTTGCAGACATATTGGGTATAAAAGTGTTTGAGACATCGGAAGCCTTTGGAATGGAAGAGAATCAGTATGGTTATTACCTCGGCATCGGACAGTCGACCGGGCTTGTTGCGGTGGACTTTCCCATCGCTGAGCTGATGTTTTTTAAGTTCTGATGAAAAATACTTGCAGAAATCATCGGCAAGACAGAAAATTTCAGGAGTTCCTTGAACGAAGTGAAAAATTTTGTCCTCGGTTATCATAGCGGTAAAAATTTGTAAATCTTGTAATTAGGCACTATAAATTTACGAAATTTTCGCGAGATTGCCAAGAAAATCAGCCACTTAGTTTGATACTAAATGGCTGATTATTTTGTTATTGTATTTGAATTTCTTTTATCGAACTCACGTTAACTTTACATTGCCATGACATATATAATTTCACATAATTAATGCCCCATATTGTTTTCTGCTTCTGAAGAGTCATTTGAAAAACTGCACCGGCTTGGTGCAGAATTCCAGAACCTTGTAGGGCGTCTCGCCCTCAGTTGATCAGGAGAGGCGGGCCAGGGCGCGACGGAGGGTTTCGACGGGGGCGCACAGCGATATGCGCACGTAGCGGTTGCCGTTGGAACCGAAAATGAAGCCGGGGGTGATAAACACGCGGCGGTTGTAAAGAATGTCGTCAACAAACGCCTCGGGGTCCTCGACCGAGTCGGGCAGACGCCCCCAAAGGAACATTCCGCGCTGAGCCGGGTCGAACGTGCATCCCAGAGCCTCCATTATCTGCTCGGCAACCTGCCGGCGCTCGGCGTAGTGGCGGTTGAGCTCGCGGCTCCATTCCGGCCCCTGGCGCAGCGCCTCTATGGCGGCGAGCATGGCGGGTTTGAACTGGCCGGAGTCAACGTTGCTCTTAACCTTGATTATCCATTGCAGGAAGGTGGGGTTGGTGGCTACCATGGCCATGCGCCAGCCGGCCATGTTGTGGCTCTTGGAGAGCGAGTTCATTTCTATGCAGATGTCGCGCGCGCCGTTGGCCGAGAGGATGCTCAGCGGCCGGTCGTTGAGAATGAACGAGTAGGGGTTGTCGTGGGCAATGACTATGTTGTGTTTGCGGCCGAAGTCCACGATTTTTTGCAGCAGTTCTTCGGAGGCCGGTGCGCCGGTTGGCATGTGCGGGTAGTTCACCCACATCAGTTTGATGCGCTCCAGCGGCAGCTTTTCCAAGGCTTCGAAATCGGGCTGCCAGGAGTTTTCGGCAGTTAAATCATAAGTGAAAATTTCGGCTTCAACAAGTTTGCTGACAGAGGTATAGGTCGGGTAGCCCGGATTGGGCACCAACACTCCGTCGCCCGGATTCAGAAACGCCAGCGATATGTGCATGATGCCCTCTTTCGAGCCGATGAGCGGCAGCAGCTCGGTTTCCGGGTCAAGGGTAACGCCATATACGCGCCGGTACCAGTCGGCCATTTCGCGGCGCAGTTCCGGCAGGCCGGCAAAGGGCTGATAGCTGTGGGAGTCGGGGCGCCGGGCGGCATCGCATAGCGCGTCAATGGCCTGCTGCGGCGGCATGCGGTCGGGGCCGCCGATGCCGAGCGATATGATGTCGCGTCCTTCGGCGTTCAGGCGGGCAACTTCGCGCAGTTTGCCGGCGAAGTAATATGGTTTAACGTTGTTTACGCGGTTGGAAGGCTGGATGGTTTTCATTTGATGTCGGCTGAGGTGTATTCTCCAAGAATTTTCAGGTCGTTGATGAGCGGGCGCACTGCGTCGATGGCCTGCTGGTAGCGGGCGTAGCTCTCGTAGGTCAGGTCGAGATAGAACCGGTATTCCCACTCGCGGCCCAGAATCGGCATAGACTGGATTTTGGAGAGGTTCATGTCGTAGAACGTAAGGATTGTCAGCACCTTGGATAGCGCGCCCTGAGTGTGGGGTAGGGTGAATACTATCGAGGCTTTGTCGAGCAGCTGCTCGCGCGGACGCAGCTCGGCGGCCAGCAGCGGGTCGGCCAGAATCAGGAAGCGGGTAAAGTTGCGCTTGTTGGTTTCGATTCCGCTCTGCAAAATGTTGAGCCCGTAAAGGTTGGCCGCATATTCGCCACAGACTGCTGCGTGGCCCGCGAGCTTATGTTCGGCAATTTCGGCGGCGGAGCCGGCGGTGTCGAACTTCTCAACCATTTTCATGTTCGGGTGGCGGCGCAGAAATTGCTCGCATTGCATCAGCGCCATGGCGTGGGAGTTGACCTCGGTGATGGAATCGATGGTTTCGCCGGGCAGGGCGCAGAGCACGTGGGATATGCGCATTTTATATTCGCCGATGATGCTTACAGGGCTTTGGCGCAGCAGCTCGTGGTTGGCCAGCAGGGCGCCGGCTATGGTGTTTTCAATGGCCACGGCGCCGAGCAGCGAAGCGTCGGCGGTCAGGGCGTCAAATAGCTCCGGAAACGAATCGCAGGGGATGGTTTCAACGTCGGTTATGCCTTTTTCAGACAGGTAGGCGCGTGCGGCGGCGTCGTGGAAGCAGCCGGCAACGCCTTGTATGGCAACTCGGGGAGTTTCGGAAAGCAGTCGCTTCATTTCAGTGATTGGTTTAAAGCGCAAAGGTATGTAAAATTTTTGAGAATAAAAAATTGCGCGGGCTATGTTTCGCAGTTCGGAAAAATTGCTTAACTTTGCAAGGAATTATGAACCGATCAAAAAATCGCATAGCCATTCTGGGGTCGACAGGCTCCATTGGCAAGCAGACTCTCGATATTATCAGCCGCAATCCGCAGCTGTTTGAGGCTACCGTGCTCATAGGCGGCAGCCGGGTGGCTCCGTTGGCGGAGCAGGCGCTGGCCTATAAGCC
>CAMWSP010000059.1 GCA_947176935.1 uncultured Porphyromonadaceae bacterium
ATTGAAATCATAAAATATTCTCTCACCGAAAAATAAAGTGTTAAAATATGCAAACAAGAGCGTCTGGTCAAAAATAAAAGTTTATCTTTGCAGTATCTGATGGAGGAGAAATACCGTCAGAGAAGAAAAGTGTCAAACTTTCTTTCTCAGTCATAACGAATCGCCAGTTCAAACCCAACGCTGAGTCAAAGTGAGATTAGACGCTCTTTCTGATTTTGTCCACTAACCACAGACAAAACCAGAGGGGCAGTTTATCCACCCCCGGCAATATCATTCGGCGTTGAGGCTTTGGCGAGCCTGTTATGACTATGATAGGAGGCGCGATGAATTCCCCTCTTTTCTTGTACCCATACCCACCCGCCAACTCTGGGAATCAGTCGGCACAAAACCAATTTAAATTATTATGCCACTTTTCAGAATCACAACAAAATCGATGCGCAACTCCAATGGTATTCGCATTGAGCCCGGCATGTCGGTTGACGTAGTTACTAACTCGTTCAGTAACCCCGTAACCACCAATGGCGGTCAGGTAGTCGCTGATGCCTTTATGCGCATATACGGCATCGACATAAAGAGAGCCGGTGCCCTCAATACCGTCTGTCTTGACGTTCAAAAAATCGGATAAATTATTTAAGGTATGATACAGCGATGTCCCAATTGTGGTCAATGGTGTGAAGTTGAAAAAGATTCACTTATAGATGGCTATTGTCGTGGTGCCAATGATGCAGCCGAACTCGGAAAAAATATTTTTAGTCTGATAGGTGGTATTTTTGGAAAATCCGGAAAAAAAATCGGTGAGAATATTGGTTCCGCAGTAGGAAGTGCTTTAGGCGGAACCATTGGAGGTGTAGGGCAAGCAGTATTTGGCGATTCTTACAATTTTTACTGCCCGTCATGCGGCCACGAATGGTCTTGTGATTCTGAAGCCGAAGATCAGACAGAGGAATATAACCATATTCAGGAGATTGTTGCCCTAAAAAATCAACTAATTGATATCGTCCATTCTGATAGTGATTCGATTCATGAATTTATCGACAAAGTTAATGAGTATATTCAGTCTGAAACCGATGATGTCCTTCTTTCCACACTGCTCAACATCCGTTCTGTTGCATTCTGGCAATTGGATGAACTCGAAAACGCTTATAAGGATATAAATCAATCTATTGATATTGTAGATGATTCTCACTCGCGTGCTATGCGGGGATTATATTTATTAGAAATTCACCAATCGGAATCTAACCCCGCACCAAAATCTATTGTCAAAGCAATATCAGACCTTACTGCGATTTTCGAAGAGGAACATGTTGAACGCCTTATTTCAATAAGTCAATTGAGTTCTGCGTTAGAATCGGGAATTAAAGATTATGTGAATAAATTCGCGGCTCTATCTCCTTCTGAACGACGTTTCATCTGTTTTACAGATGAGATTCAGGCTATGGGAGACCATATCCTAGTACTTCCGGTGGGACAACTACCTCAAGGTATTACCTTCCAAGAGGGTCTTCCTCGGAAAAATGTCATTTACGAGGTACACCCCTTTAAACCCAATCATTATATCAGTCTTGATAGTTTTGAGTTTGATATGTTTAATGATAAAATGGGGGAATTTCAATGGATAATGGAAAATCTCGGCGCGCGCCAAATCAGCATAATCGTTGAAAGCGATCAAGATCAAACCATCACTAAAACAAATCATCGTAATATACAAGCAGAAGGTGAATACGGTGACTTTAATGCAAATGGTAAATATACAAAAGACCAAAACACTGAGAAGTTTGAGAAATTACATTTGTCAATTGAACAACATAGTAAATTTCTTCCAGGAAATGAGGCTCCACATCTACCCAGTGATTTGACATGGTATCCCCATTTAGTTGATTGGCAAAAAAAGGTCAATAGTCGATTGGCCGGTCGCGTAAATTCATTTGATATTCGTTTTGAATCAAAAACGGATCAAAGTTTGTCGGAATCCGAGGCAAATCAATTGGAAGCCGAAATGAAATATATTGTTGCTCGAGCAAAAGGTAGTATTGAAACTACTTTCGATTATCATATTTCCAAATCCGAGAATCATATATGGCGAGCTCAAGTTGATTTCTATCCATTGGACTGCTTTGCAAAAAAAGAGAATAATCTACCAGAATCAACCTCTGGGACATCTTATAATCAGCTTACCAAAGGAGAGCAAGAATATTTGGAAACTTATAAAGAAGTAATCCAAGACGGAAAAATCACTGAAAAAGAGCGCAAACTGCTTGATACGATTGGCAGTAAGACCGGACTTTCAGCTGAGCGAATTGCTGAATTAGAGGCCTTGGTATTACCCCCCAAGAAAAAATCATGGTGGGGAACTATATTTTCCTGGTAAAACATTAACTTTCAGAGTTGTTTGCCTCAAATTCATAAGTTAAACGAAATAGCAGATAAAATTTATGTTTGAAAGACAAAGTTCTAAGATATTGGATATTTGGGACAAATCTGCGGAAGCAGTTTTGACGCCTGAACTGAACTCTGTAATCAATAAACATGCCATATTGGGGGCATTGTCCGCGTTACTCCCATTGTTTGGGTTTGAAAGCATATTATATGCTATCGTATTATGGCATATGTATGGCTCAGTCTCAAGAATGGTAGGAATCCCATTCTCATTCTCAACCGTTGCTGCAGGAGTTATAATTAATATTCTTGTTTGCATTCTTGCTGGATTATTTGATATGTTTATTGGTATAGCATGGATTATAAGTGCTGTGATTATGTATTTTTTAACGTATCATTCAGGCAAAACTTTTCTTGGACTTTTGTATAAAATGTACAAAAATCATAAGAAGTACGGCAATTACTTTCAAGTTAATCAAAAAGTTATCGACAACAAGTAACAATCTTTAACCTCGTTATAGAATAAATCAGTAACAAAAATAATAAATAGTATAAAATGTTAGATATGTTTATTCATGCTGCGGCACATAAGGCGGCAGAACTAATTGGAGAAACTGAAATTGGACAAAAGATAGGTAACACTATTGACGATGCTTTAAATAAAGGCGTAGAATCAGTTAATAATTCCATGAAAAGAGTCGGCAATACGCTGAATAAAGGTGCCAAAGCAGCGAGTGTCGGAGTAAAAGCGGCTATCAACAACTACAAAAGATCCAAATGAAAAGTATTACCTCGGGAGTTCAAATAACGGCTCCCGAGGCCTAAAGATATGCTATTTATATGAGCCTACTGTAATGGTAGTAACATCTATGTGTACCCACAATGATGATTTGACCTCAGGGGGTATTTCCTAATTTTATGAAGAGGCTTTGGATCGGGACTCCCTCGAAGCAGAGATGAAGTGGTCAAATCAGCCCCAAAGATATTAAATTCCGATGAATTATGGTTTTAGAGGAAGATATAAAGTGTTTTAGCAAGGAGTGGAACTTGCCTGCTGAGTATGTGCGTCGCGAAATTGAGGAACAGGATCAATTTGTTAAGGAGGTTCTTAACACCGAGCTTGAAAGAGAATCGGATCCGGAGGTAGTAAAGCGCATTATGGCGGAATATGTCCGTCGTTCAGAGGCGGCGTCAGTGCCATATGTTAAGAATCGCTATCTATATCAGTCTGCTGTAATTGCTGCTATGTATATTTATGCACATCATGATAATTGGCTGTCAGGGGTTCTTCCTGACTTTTATAAAACCGCGCGAAAGCAGGCATATACCGCGCTAATGGCCGATTTCGATTTTGACGAACTGATGGTGTATACTATGCTGAGGCTTTATCGGCTAAAAGATGTTCGGTCGATAATTGGCTGCATTAAACAGGTAAACAGATATGTTTACTTTGCAAAAAAGTATTCGTCATATTATATTAGCGATTATCAACAAGCTGAACTTTATTGCTGCTATGAAACAGTGTGTTTTCAAGCAAGTCTCGAATTGTGTAACAATGAGTCCATTGATTTGACTCAAAAGATTCGACTTTTCAATCATCTTACCAAGTTAAAAACAAGCGAAATACGCATGCTAGTTTATTTTAGTTTGTTCTGGCTATATGTACACAATTGCGAACGGGAGGATGATAACTCAGGGTGTGATGACATCAATCCCGAAACCGGAAATGCGTATTTTGAGGAGTATCTTGCAAAGGCTTATACCGTTATGGAATGTAAATTGGAGAGTCTAAACTTGGCGTTATATGCTCATCAACAATGGTTAAGTATAGCCGTAGAATACGCTAATTGGATGACTATTGACCATCAAGGTCCGATACCCTATAATCCCGTTGAAGCAGAAAAAATCCTGAGGTATGCTGCAAACGTTGACATCGAAAAAATCGCATCAAGAGCCAACTACTTCTTGCAAAAATATTTTAATGAGTAAATCAAGGTCGATATGACGGAGTATTTCAGAAAATTTGATATCGATAATAATGAGGAGTATCAATCTTCCGTGATTGTGGCTAATCTCACCAAGAGTTTGGCTCAAAGCAGGGATTATGAGCTGGGCTACTGGATGCCGGCTTTTATGAGGTTATTCTCTCCTGGAATATACTTTAGAGCATGCAATGTGTTTGGCAAATTGGAGAACTGGCAGGAGTTGCGCTATCTGATGGAGCACGCGATATTTGACCCGGAGCATCCGCTGTATGGTCTTGACTATGAAACATGTACGGATGAAGACAAGGCGCGACTGGACGTTCTCCGCGAAATTGCCCGAACTTGCTGTTACTGCGGCTATGTTATATTGAAGCGCGAACGCCCGAATCTTCTTCCTAAAAAGGAGCGTAAACCCCTCACCAAGAAAGAAGAAAAGTTAATTCGGTGGATGAGTACCTACTACACCGGAATTGGTACTCGGCAGGAACGAGACGCATTCAGTAGATATAAGGATAAATTCCATGAGATTTATCCGCCCCAGACTCCAAACTCTGAAGAGATCGAGACCTTTGAAAGTTATACACACGAAATTCAACAAAAACAGAAACTTGAGCGTCGGGAAGAAGCACTGCGACAGGAAGCCGAACGATTGAAAAAGTTGCCGCAAAGAATATACATCGCAGCGCATACTTACATAAAGAAACAATTCCGAGAGCAGTTTGGCTCTGATAATGAGTTCGTGATTATTCATCATAGGTTTGAGGATGGCGATTTAGACTATAAGGGAAAACTCCCGGCGACTCAGGAGTTAGTCGTGCTTTTGAGTAATGACATGCGGAGCCGTTTCTTATTACTCTATATCGCAGCGCATTTTCATCGTAAGATTTCGATAATCAACATTGACGGACATATAGAAGAATGTAATCCGGTTGAGTTGTCTAAAACACAAATTCGAGAGTTGAAACTTGAATTCGATAAATTAAGCAAATTTTAAACTATGACAGTAGAAGAATTTATTAACGAATACTCTTGGGAGCAAGCCCGGGAATGGCATGCGGAAATGCTTGCGCAAAATACCCGCAGGCCAAAGCAATGGTCATTCATGGAAAAGGACGGTACGAAACATCATATTTCTTTCGACGGGTGTCCATTCAGACTGAAAAGCCACAAAATGGTCGATTGGCTGCGGGCTTTGTTACTCTCAACCGAGGCGCTGAGAGATGAATCCTCATATGGATTCTCTGCCGAAGAACAAGTAATAATCGGTTATGTTGCCGTGGTTGCTCAACTGGATGGCAATCTATGGGTGTTTGAACCGCAAGGACTTCCGCTACTCCTTTACCAGGCTGTTGTCAAGGCAAAGGCCTACGACGACGGTATGGAATTGTTTGCAAAACTTAAAAATATCTATGACGAAAAATTAGAGTCAGAAGATTTACCTGACCATATTTTCTGGCGATGCATACAAGCGACCTTACTCTTGTGCATCTATCTGATTGAGACATCGCTCATAACCGGTAATATAATAGACAATACGTTTGAGGCGATGAATCAGCTCAGAGTTCAGCTGAATTATATCATAGACCAAGCCAAAGAGGATGATGAGGTGCCTGATTTCTCAGTTGAGGCTGAATATTTTGATCGTTTGACTAAGTTAATCCCCAACTTTGAGGAGAATGGCAACGATAAACTAATTCGGATGGCCTATGAATTTGCGCGCGACTATTATCAGGCAACGCGCAGGTTCACTCTCTCCGAAAAGTTCGCTTCAAAACTAAATTATGGAAATGAGTCCCGAAGAGAAATGGAATGAATGCAGTCGCCTTTTGAGCGAAAGGCTTTCACACCAAGAGTTCGACCACTGGTTCAGGCCAATCCGGTTTCATTCTTATAATGAGACCTCGTTGAGCCTGAATGTTCCTTCAGCTGAATTCCAGGCGCAACTCGAAGAGACCTATCTCCCGCCGCTCGCAAGTGTGCTGCGAAGTGTTTTCGGCCCGGATGTGAAACTCTTTTACGAATATAGCACCAATAAGCATAAGAAGTTATCGCCCAAAAAGCATATAGCAAGCTTGATAAAATGGATGTCGCAGGGAGTGTATGAAAAGGAGCAGATTATAGCGATGGCATTGCTTTGTGCCGTTGCCGGCGAGAATATGTTCCTGCTCGGCCCTCCGGGAACGGCCAAGAGTATGGTTGCGAGCCGCCTGAAAATGGTGTTCCATGGCGGCAAATCGTTTGATTATCTCATGTCGCGGTTCAGCACTCCCGATGAGATTTTCGGACCGATATCCATTTCCCGGTTAAAGAACGACGACCGCTATGAGCGCCTAACCGCAGGCTACCTGCCTGAGGCCGACGTTGTGTTTCTCGATGAAATATGGAAAGCCGGACCGTCGATTCAGAACACGCTGCTAACCGTAATCAACGAACACCTCTTTCATAACGGAGGGCAGGTGATTCGCACTCCGTTGAAGGTGCTTATAGCTGCATCAAATGAATTGCCGGCCAAGGACGAAGGACTTGAAGCTCTATGGGACCGTTTTCTTGTGCGGATGGTTTCAAACTGCATTGAAAGCGATACCGCTTTTTTCAAAATGATTAAGGGTGCTGATGTTGATATGTCGGAACTGCCGGAGCAACAAGCCATCACCAACGAAGTGTATTGCCGGTGGCAACAGGAATCTAAAACCGTTGGCATTCAGGATTCGGTGGTCGGTGCCATAAAGGCTCTTCGCAAAAGCCTGGCCGGACTGGAGAAAGACGACGGCGGTCAACTCCGTTATTACATATCGGACCGCCGCTGGCGCAAGGCATACAGGTTGATGCAAACATCGGCTTATCTGAATGGACGTTCTGAAATCAACCTTACAGATTATCTTCTGCTTATACATAGTTTCTGGAACGATGTGGAATGTATTCCGAACGTTTTGAAAGCGTTTACGTCAAGTATATCTGATGCCACCTTGAAGGGCCTGGCAAAAGTCGACAAGTCCATACGCCAGCTGATGACTCCTCAAAAGCCAACGGCTCAACAAAGTGTTGCGCCTCGGCTAAGCTCCGATAGTGTTGATTTTGCAGAGTTTGATTATTTTTATTATCTCATTGAGAATTATCCGGGAGGAGACACTTATTTTTCAAAATGGGATTATGCCGCACTGTCAAATCAGACATGCGACGGCGTAAAATATTTCGACAATAACCTAAAAAAGAATATCATCCACACACTCATTCCCGGCCGACCCTTTGTGGCATCAACGCGAAATGCAGGGAAACTTACTAAAGTCAAGATTCAGAAATGCCTGAATGGAGCGATAGTAGACGGAACGCCCTACGCATTCAAACGCAAAAACAGTCAGGCTTCTAACGCCCCTGAGTCAACGCCGGCGCTGTCCGTAAACCAGCGGGTTGCGATGATTCAAGAGCAGTTCAAGGCTTCTGTTGAACTATGGGAGCAGACCGTCGTGGCTATTTGGGCAAGTAATGACAACCTATTCCTGTCAGCCAACGACCTTGCGCTTGTCAACAAAATGCTGAAGGAGGTCAACGAGCAGATTAAAACGATTGAGGTAAAACTCAATAATGTAGTAATGATGATAAAATGATTGATTATTCCGACGTTGACGCTAAACTGGAAGAATACAGCGACGCTTTCGACGCGTATATGGAACGCGGAGAGATGCCTAAGTCAATTCATCCGGAGGATTGTCTCGCCCGTTATATGCAGACTGTTATAGACAATAATCCTCAGGTCAACGGTTCTGACGCAACGTGGGTCGAGGTTATGAAAGAAGACCTCATAGCCTTCTTTGCAATCTTGCTGGAACAATTCAGAGCGTTGCAGCTCGAGGCGATGAAGGAGCTGGCACTGATTTCCAGGTTTAATGAAGCATCGATAGAGAAGAAGCGGCTGATGTGGCAGGAAGTCTCAAATACCATTGAGTCGCAATATTCCAAGTATGACGTTAACCTGCCCGGATATTCAGCTCAGTTTAAAACCGACGACCGTGAGGCCGTATTTGCTGCGCTGACGAGCGATTGGGCGGGCGCATGCCGGCAAAAGCTTGACCAAAGGGAACGTCAGATTTTAGATCGGTCCAAACAGCAGTTTGAACAACTCTGTCAGGACTCGGGAACTCAAGATTATGAAGACCGTAAGAAAATCAGCAAATATATCCACCGCTATCCGCAGTTGAAAGAGATTGTGGATATGATTGGTCGAGAAAAAGACCCGTCGAAAGAAGAAAAAGATACGGTGGTTTATCGCTTCATGCCAACATCTGTTGCCAAAAACAGCTCGGTTGAAGAAGTTGACAGAGTGGAGTCTGGCAACAATCTGGAGCGGGTACTGCCGGTGGAACTGTCGATGCCGGAAGATTTGTTTTTCAAGAGATATGCAACGAAGGAGTTGCAACAATTTTCCAGCCCGGGCAAAGATAAGCCTAAAAAGATTGAAGAGCAACGTAAAGATCCTCGCCTGACTAAGGGGCCGATAATTGTGAGTATCGACACCAGTGGCTCTATGTCGGGCCAACCGGAACAAATAGCATTCTCGCTCCTGAAGCAGCTGCTCAGTATGGCAAAGAAACAAAAGCGGCCCTGCTATCTAATCAGTTTCTCTGTCAGATCTAAGTCCATAGACCTTGCCAAGCCGCGTAACTGGGGTAAGGTTGACAAATTTCTGGAGCAGAGCTTCAATGGCGGCACAGACGGCGAACAAATGTTGGCCGAGGCAATCCGAGTTTTGCAGCAGGGCACTTACGAGATGGCTGATGTTCTTATCATCTCAGACTTTGAATTCCCGGTTCCACAAAAATCTACGCAAGATAAAATTGCTAAAGAAAGAACTCTGGGCACTCGGTTTTATGGCCTTAGAATCGGACAATACGGCACTAAAGAATATGAAACCAAAATCCTGGATAAAATGTGGACTATATGAACAGAAACTTATAAATATAAATTAGTAATTAGCAATTAGTAATTGGTTAGGAAATTACTAATTTCTAATTACTAATTGCTAATTGGGGGAGGGAATTAGTGGCGGTGGGAGAGGAGGTGGCGCTTGGCGTTGTGCACGTCTTGGGCCACGTGGATGGTGGCTACTGCGGTTGCGCCGATGAGGGCGAGTTTGGCGATTTCAAGGGCGCAGTGGATAGCGTGGTGTCTAACGGAATGGTGGTGGTGTTCGTGTGCCATAGTATTTTTTAGTTAGTTATTAGTTAGTTTTGACTATATAACCATGTATGGCACACATTTGTTCACACCCGAGGGCGGGACGCCCTCGCTCCCACATTCGCCGGTCGGAGGCCGACGTTCCTACTGGTGCAGGGCTTGGTCGAGGTCAGCGATGATGTCGGCGGGATCTTCGATGCCTACGCTCAGGCGGATGAGGTCGGGGGCGACTCCGGCTTCGCGCAGTTGCTCGGGCGAGAGCTGGCGGTGGGTGTGGCTGGCGGGGTGGAGCACGCAGCTGCGGGCGTCGGCCACGTGGGTCACGATGGCAATGAATTTCAGCCGGTCAATGAAGTCTATGGCGTCTTGGTTGGAGCCTTTGAGGGCAAAGGCCACCACGCCGCATGTGCCGTCGGGCATGTATTTCCGGGCGCGCTCATAGTGCGGGCTCGATTCAAGGCCGGGATAGCTCACCCATTTGACTTCGGGCTGCTGCTCGAGCCAGCGGGCCACGGCCAGGGCGTTGGAGCAGTGGCGCGGCATGCGCAGGTGCAGAGTTTCCAAGCCGAGGTTGAGCAGGAAAGCGTTTTGCGGCGAGGGTGTGGAGCCGAGGTCGCGCATGAGTTGCACGAGCGCCTTGGTTATATAGGCGGTGCGGCCAAAGGCTTTGGTGTAGGTCAGTCCGTGGTAGGAGGGATCGGGCGTGGTGAGGCCAGGGAAGCGCTCCGCATTTGCCTGCCAGTCGAAGTTGCCGCTGTCAACTATCACGCCGCCAACCGAGGTAGCATGGCCGTCCATATATTTAGTGGTGGAGTGGGTGACTATGTCGGCGCCCCATTCGAAGGGGCGGCAGTTGATGGGGGTGGCGAAGGTGTTGTCAACAATCAGCGGAACGCCGTTGGCATGGGCTATGCGGGCAAATTTTTCAATGTCGAGAATCTCTACTCCCGGGTTCGATATGGTTTCGCCGAACAGGGCTTTGGTGTTGGGGCGGAAGGCGGTCTGAATTTCGGCGTCGGAAGCTTCGGGGTTAACGAAGGTGGTTTCGATGCCATATTTCTTCAAGGTAACGGCAAAGAGGTTGAAGGTGCCGCCATACAGGGTGGAGGAGCTGACAACGTGGTCGCCGGCCTGGCATATATTTATTATGGCAAAAAAGTTGGCAGCCTGGCCCGATGAGAGGAGCATGGCGCCGGCGCCGCCTTCGAGGTCGCAGATTTTCTGCGCAACGGCGTCGGAGGTGGGGTTGGCCAGGCGGGTGTAGAAATAAGAGCTGTCTTCGAGGTCAAACAGGCGGGCCATCTGCGCGCTGTTGG
>CAMWSP010000060.1 GCA_947176935.1 uncultured Porphyromonadaceae bacterium
GGTGAGGTATTGGCGGGGGGTGATGCCTTCTTGGCGCTTGAAGAAGCGGGTGAAGTGCTGGGGGTAGTCGAAGCCGAGGCTGTAGGCGGTCTGGGATATGTTTTGCCCCGAGGAGAGGAGGTTTTTGGCTTCTTGTATGACCATGCGCTGGATGTATTTGCTGGCGTTGGTGGCGGTGGCTCGTTTGATTAAATCGCTGAGATAGCTTGGGGAGAGGTTGAGTTTGTCGGCGATGTATTGCAGGGTCGGTATGCCATGCTGCATTTGCCGTTGAGCGGAATAGTAGTCTTTGAGTATTTGATGGAACCGGGCGACTATGTCGGAGGTTTGGGGCTTGCGGGTGAGGAATTGCCGGTCGTAGAAGCGCTGGCAGAAGTTCAGCATGAGGTGAATGAATCCTACAATGATGTTGTTCTGATGGGAGTCGGCGGGTTTATTGATTTCGGTTTCGATGCTGCGCATCAGCCCGACTATGATTTCTTTTTCTTCAAGGGTCATGTGGAGGGCTTCGTTGATGCTGTAGTCGAAAAAGGTGTAGCGGTCAATGTTTTTTTCGAGGGGGGTGCCATGAAGCAGGTCGGGATGAAAGAGGAGGGCCCAGCCTGAGAGGTTGACTTTGAGGCCGTTGTCTTCGGCGCCGCCCAACTGGCCCGGCGCCACGGCAAGGAGGGTTCCTTCTTTGTAGTCGTAGATTCCGCAGCCGTAGGTCAGATCGACCAGATTGTCTCCGCGCAGGAAAATGCCGTAGACTTTATAGTCATTGAGCGTTGTCGGGACCGGCGAAATACGGTCGTATTCAATAACGCTGACCAGCGGGTGGCGGTCGGTGATTCCGAGATAGGAGGAATAGTCGGAGGGTTTGTTGACTTTCAGGACTTTCATTTGACGGGGAATAATTCTTAAGCGCAAAGTTAGTAAAAACGGCCAATTCAGGCAATAGGGGGCGGGGAGGCAATGAATGTGGTATTTATTAAACCGATATTGGTAGTTTAATTTGCGGGAGTGTGGCTAATTTTGCAACGTGCAAATTCAAGATTGACGGGCACACGAAATTACGAGATGAAAAAGTTAATAATCATAGCGGCAGTGGCAGCCTCGGCAATGGCTGCGTCTGCCAAAGAACCTACAACAATGAATACGACCGACAAGAACAAGACCCCTATTGAGAATCTCTCCCTGACCAACGAATGGGACAAGACTTTCCCCAAAAGCGACAAGGTTAACCACAGCAAGGTGGTGTTTCCCAACAGATATGGCATCACTATTGCCGCTGACCTTTACGTTCCGAAAAACGCTCAAGGCAAATTGCCGGCAATAGCCGTTTGCGGTCCGTTCGGCGCCGTAAAGGAGCAGTCGTCAGGACTGTATGCTCAGGAGCTCGCGGAGAAAGGGTTTATGACTCTGGCTTTTGACCCGTCGTTTACGGGTGAGAGCGGCGGGCGCCCGCGCTATATGACCTCGCCCGACATCAACACCGAAGATTTCAGTGCGGCGGTGGATTATCTGGTAACCAATCCTATGGTCAACCCTGAGGCGGTTGGCATTCTGGGCATTTGCGGCTGGGGCGGCATAGCCATCAATGCGGCGGCATCGGATCCGCGCATCAAGGCTACGGTGGCGTCAACGATGTATGACATGAGCAGAGTGTCGGCGAACGGATATTTCGACGCCGACGACAGCGCCGAGGCCCGCAACGCGCAGCGCCGCGCCCTGGCGGCACAGCGCACCGAAGATTTCCGCACGGGCACCCCGGCTCTGGCCGGCGGCGTGCCGGACACTCTTCCGGCCGATGCGCCCAAGTTTCTACGCGACTATCATGATTACTACAAAACCGCACGCGGCTATCATCCGCGCTCGCTCAACTCCAACGGTGGCCGCAACGTCAGCTCGGTTATTCCCTGGATTAACTTTCCGCTGATGAGCCGCGCCGGCGAGATTGAGAACGCAGTGATGATAGTGCATGGCGAGAAGGCCCACTCGTTTTATTTCGGCAACGACGCCTATAAGAAACTGACCGTTACGCCCGGCAAGGAGAACAACAAGGTTATGATGGTGGTGCCCGGGGCAAGCCATACAGACCTCTATGACCAGAAGGATATTATTCCCTTCGGGAGTATTGAAGCGTTTTTCCGCGAGTATCTGAAATAACCGAGGCTATGCTGAGACAGCTACTGACCCTGATAATGACGGCAATATCGATTATGGCATCATCGCAAACAAAAATTATTCTTACAAACGGCGACCGCACCATGACGGCCACGCTGGCCGACAATGGGGCCACGCGCCGTTTGCTGGAGTTGCTCTCGAAAGGCCCCGTAACAATCAGCATGAGCGACTACGGCGGGTTTGAGAAAGTGGGGGCACTGCCTGAGGCATTGCCGGCATCGGACACAAGGATAACTACGTCGGCGGGCGACATTATGCTCTATCAGGGCAACCAGATGGTTATATTTTATGGCACGAACAGCTGGAGCTACACGCGGCTGGGGAAGATTGACAACGCGACGGCCGCCGAGGTGAGGCAGTTTCTCGGCAACGGCGATATACGGCTGACCATCAGGCCGGAAACATCGGCCGCAAACAGTATAACGCAGGAGAGTGGCGAGGAGCAAACAATCTATGACCTGACCGGCAAACGGGTTGATTCCCGGCCATTGAAACCGGGGATATATCTGATAAACGGCAAGAAAACCCGGGTGCAGTAATAATTCGGCCAAACGGATAATAATTCGGGGAATGGATGCGTTTATTAGTTGAAGTTTGCAAAATTATGCGTAACTTTGCACTTTATTAAACGACAAAACATATTCATTCCACATGAAAGCATGCTTTATGGGCCTGGGCTATATCGGTTTGCCCACTGCAATCATAGCAGCCAAGGAGGGCAACGTTGATATAGTCGGCGTTGACATCAATCCTTCTGTAGTTGAAAAGACCAATGCCGGCCGACTCCATATCATCGAGCCGGGCATGGAGGAGATGCTTCAGGAGGTTATCGCTTCAGGCCGATTGCACGCTTCGCTGACTCCGGAGGTTTCAGACGCTTATTTCATAGTAGTTCCCACGCCGTTCAAGGGCGACCACGAGCCAGACGTGAGCTACGTTGAATCGGCCACACGCGCGGTGATTCCGCTGCTCAAGGAGGGGGACCTCTACGTTATCGAGTCGACCTCGCCGGTAGGCACCACCGAGCAGATGGCGCAGCTTATTTTTGTGGAGCGGCCAGAGCTTGAAGGGAAGATTTATATAGCGTATTGCCCGGAGCGAGTGCTGCCCGGCAACGTTATTTACGAACTGGTTCATAATGACCGCGTTATAGGCGGCATCAACGAAGAGTCGACGCACAAGGCGCAGGAGTTTTACTCGCGCTTCGTCAAGGGCACGCTACACCCCACCAACGCCCGCACGGCAGAGATGTGTAAGCTCACGGAGAACTCGAGCCGCGACGTGCAGATTGCGTTCGCCAACGAGCTGTCGCTGATATGCGACAAAGCGGGCATCAACGTGTGGGACCTCATCAATCTGGCCAACAAGCATCCGCGAGTGAACATTCTGCAGCCCGGCTGCGGAGTGGGCGGTCATTGCATAGCCGTTGACCCCTATTTCATCACCGCCGCCTTCCCCGCCGAGTCGAAAATGATTGCCACGGCGCGCGAGGTTAATAACTACAAGGCTCTATGGTGTGCCGAAAAGGTAAAGAATGCCATGCTGGAGTTCGAGCTCAAGAACAAGCGCCAGCCAACAGTGGCCCTGATGGGGCTTGCATTCAAGCCGGATATAGACGACCTGCGCGAATCGCCGGCGAAGCAAATCGTGAGCCGGGTTATGCAGAGCAACAGCAATGCCGACATTCTGGTAGTCGAGCCCAACGTAGAGACCCACAATGTGTTTAAGCTCACCGACTATCAGGAAGCCTATGACCGCGCCGACATAGTGGTGTTCCTGGTGGCACACAAGCCGTTCAAGCAGCTGCAGTGGGACGACAACAAGGTGATTCTTGACTTCTGCGGCATCTTTAAAAAGTAATACTCCCCCACCCCGCCCCCGATATATGAAAAAAATTATGCTCGTTTTCGGGACCCGGCCCGAAGCCATAAAAATGGCTCCGCTGGTCAAGGAGTTCCAGAAACATCCGGATGAGTTCGAAACGGTTGTTTGCGTGACCGGTCAGCACCGCCAGATGCTCGACCAGGTTCTGACGCTGTTTGAAATCAAGCCGGACCATGATTTGAACATCATGAAGCAGGGGCAGGATTTATATGACGTTACCTCGCGCGTGTTGCTGGGCATGCGCGACGTTTTGCGCCAGGTGCAGCCCGACGTGGTGCTGGTACATGGCGACACCACCACCTCCACGGCCGCGGCACTGGCCGCGTTCTACCAGCAGATTCCCGTTGGCCACGTTGAGGCCGGCCTGCGCACGCACAACATCTATTCGCCCTGGCCAGAGGAAATGAACCGCCAGATAACGAGCCGCATAGCGCAGTTTGACTTCGCCCCCACCCCGCTCAGCCGCTCCAACCTGCTGGGCGAGGGCGTTGACCCGGCAAAAATCACGGTTACGGGCAATACGGTTATCGACGCCCTGTTCTGGGTAGTTGACAAGATGAAAAACAGCGCCGACCTCAACAGCACCCTGCAGCGCGAACTGGCCGACGCCGGCTACGACACGACGCGCCTTGACGGCGACCGGCGGCTGGTGCTCATAACCGGCCACCGGCGCGAAAACTTCGGCAGCGGCTTTATTTCAATGTGCAGGGCAATCAAGGCGCTGGCCGAAAAATATCCGGAAGTGGACTTCGTTTATCCGATGCACCTGAATCCCAACGTGCGCAAACCGATTCATGAAGTTTTCGGCGAGAACCTCAACGGCCAAGGCAACATGTTTTTCATAGAGCCGCTCGAATATCTATCGTTCGTTTACCTGATGGAGAAGGCCGACATTGTTCTGACCGACAGCGGCGGCATTCAGGAAGAAGCGCCCGGACTGGGCAAGCCGGTGCTGGTTATGCGCGACACCACGGAACGCCCCGAAGCCCTCGAGGCCGGAACAGTGAAACTCGTGGGCACCGACTACGACAAGATTCTGACCGAGGTGTCGGCCCTGCTTGACGATGCGGAGCACTACCGCGCAATGTCGACCGCAGTGAACCCCTACGGCGACGGGCAAGCCTGCTCGCGCATAGTCGGCGCCTTCCGCTGAGAATCAGATTATAGCCGATTTTTGCGAAAAAATTTGGCGGATTCAGATAAAGTTCATATCTTTGCGGCGTCGGAATCATGGTCCGACCGTGTATTTACATTTTATGAAGCATCAACATCTCTTTAACAGCCAGTATAGCGGTGCCGTTCCTTTGGGCGGCGCGGAGATGTAGGTGCGCACATAGTTTCCCACCAACATTCTTTTTAACCGCAGAAATGCCCCCGGCAGCCGGTGGTGCGTCATTGTTTGTCGCATCCGCATGCCTGCAACGGGCGCAGAGCGCACATTGACATGTTGGAACCCAACATCGGAGGGGAGGCCTCCGATTGAGAAACTGATTTATTATTAACCATTAAAACCATAAATGTAGATATATGAAACACTTGAATTTAACTCTTGATAAAGTCTATTTCACCGCCTACTCCGCTCAGGAGGCCGAGGTGGTTGCCACCGACCCGTTGGCGCTGACATTCGACGCGCGCCACGATTTTATTTTCAACGCCCAGACGGCCGGCATAGCCGTTTGCCTGGAATTTATCAACGAGCGCGCCTGCTTCGAACCGCCACGCGGAGTGCGCCATGACCTCAGCCTCTGTCTGGTCGACACCACCGAGCGCACGGAGCTCATAAGCATTAAGCGACGCATCGTTATCCACAAAAGCGAACTTTTTCATACCGTGACCATTGACCTGCCCATATCTGACGTTCCGTTCCGAGCCAACCATGGCTACAAGCTGACCATTTACGACGAAACTGCCCGACAGACGCTCGGCGAATACATTTTCCGCCTCTACGGCGAGCGCGAGAAGCTGCACGAATCAGAATGGTATCAGGTTATAGACTGCGGAGTGCGCCCCGACTGGGAGCGGAATGTTTATAAAAACGTGAAAGCGATTGAAGATAAGGAATATTACGTGCGCTACAATCTGACCCACGGCTTCGGCAGCGATGTGCCGCTCATATTGCCCGAAGTGGAGCTGCGACTCTACTATCCCGACGGCCGCAGGATTGAGCACCGCTTTGCCGCCCCGCTTATGATGCACGATGAGCAGCTGTTTGTTGAGCAGGAGTTCATGGTCAACGCCGAGTGCGGCGGAGTGTTCTACTCCGAATTGCTCTGCATGGACTTCCCGGTTGCCGGCTTCGTGTTCTCCACCAATGGGCCGGACCAGCCCGGCTATCTTTTTGGCCACTACGTTGAACCGCTCGAGGAATATTCGCCCGAAGCCGCGATGGAGCGCCTTAGGGAGCTGATGCCGATTGCCGCATCGGAGTTCGACGACGCGCCGGCCGATGATAACAGCTCCGACAGCGAGTTCGCCGACGAGACTCCGGAAGCGGAAATCAGCCTTGACCGGCTGACCGGGCTGCAGAGCGTGAAGTCGAAACTTAAAGCTTATGAGCGGGTTGTGCATTTCAACAAGCTGCGCGCCGAGAGCGGTCTGCCCGTGGCCGCAGCGCCGCTCCACGCAATGTTTCTCGGCGCGCCCGGCACGGGTAAAACCACAGTTGCGACGCTGATGGGGCAAATGCTACACCGGGCCGGAGTGCTTTCCAAGGGCCATGTGGTTGTTCGGGAGCGCTCCACGCTCCTGGGGAAGTTCTATAGCTCCGAAGCCGAAAAAACTTTGGAAGCAATCAATGAGGCGCAAGGAGGCATCCTGCTCATTGACGAGGCCTATCAGCTCCATCAGCCCGACGACTCGCGTGACCCGGGGAAATTCGTTATCGAAACCTTGCTGACGGCCCTTTCCGACCCCGACAGGCGCGACTGGATGCTGATTCTCGCCGGCTATCCCGAGCAGATGCGCCAGATGTTTGACATGAACCCCGGGCTGAAATCGCGCATACCGGACTCAAACGTTTACGTGTTTGAAGACTTCACTGAAGGCGAACTCATGGAGATAGCCGAGAACTATCTGACGGACAACCGCTATGAGCTGACCGCCGACGCCCGCGCCGCGCTGCAGAGCCGTCTGCGCCATGACTACTCTCACCGCGACCACAATTTCGGCAACGCGCGCCACGTTATCAACCTGATTCAGACCGAAATCCTTACGGCCATGGCCGTAAGGGTCATGGCCCAAGGCGAGCTCTCCCCAAAGGCGCTCACAGAAATCACCGCCGCCGACATTCCCGCGCCACAAACCACCGCCAATGCACCGCGCGCCCGCATAGGCTACGCGGCATAATCGCAATTCCGGGAAAAATCCCTATCTTTGCAAACGATTATGAACCTGCGCCAGACCCTTGAGAATCGAATCCGGCTTCGGGACATACGCCTGCTATGTTCCGAAGCCGCCGCCAGGCCGGATGTGGCCGAACAGCTCTATGCCCTGACCCTCGACCCTGACGCGCGGGTGGCCTACAATGCGCTGTGGGTGCTCACCCACCTACCGGCCGCCGACTGCCGCGCGTTGCTGCACCCGCGGCGCGACCGGCTGATTGACTGCGCGCTCGGCGAAACCCACGTTGGCAAACTGCGCCTGCTCCTCACCCTGCTCGACAAATTGCCGCCCGAACGCAACGAACTGCGAGGCGACTACCTCGACTTCTGCCTTGAGCGCATCAACTCCACCGAGCCCTACGCCATACGCGCTTTCTGCCTCAAGCAGGCCTATGCGCAATGCCGCCACTACCCGGAACTGCTTGCCGAACTCCGCCTGGCCATCGACCTGATGGAGCGCTCGGAGCTCCCGCCCGGCCTCCGCTGCGCCCGCCGCAACCTGCTCCGCCGGCTCTAGGAGATGCGGGCCCAGTCCATGGTGCGGTCGAAGAGGCGGGAGAGGGTGAGGCGCAAGGTGGGATAGGAGTCGAGGCGGGGGTCGGCGTCGAGCAGGCGCTCGGCGGCGGCACGGGCTTGTTCGAGTATGGGCGTGTCGGAAACGAGTGAGGCGATTTTCAGGTCAATGTGCAGGCCGGATTGGGCGGTGCCTTCAATGTCGCCGGGGCCGCGCAGCTTCATGTCTTCTTCGGCAAGGATAAAGCCGTCGGTGGTGGAGGTCATGACCTGAAGGCGATGGCGCGAGTCGCGGCCCAGTTCGGGGCGCGACATGAGTATGCAGTAGCTCTGGTCGGCTCCGCGCCCTACTCGCCCGCGGAGCTGGTGGAGCTGCGACAGGCCGAAGCGCTCGGCGTTTTCAATAATCATTACCGAGGCGTTGGGAACGTTGACTCCGACCTCGATAACCGTTGTGGCCACAAGGATGCGGGCCTGGCCGCTGACAAACAGCTGCATCTGGCGCTCCTTGTCGGCGGGTTTCATGCGGCCGTGGACCATGGCGACTTTGAAGTCGGAAAAGAGGTGGGTGATGTTGTCGAATCCGGTCTGCAGATCGCGCAGTTCGAGTTTGGGGTTTTCGTCGATGAGCGGATAAACGATGTAGGCCTGGCGTCCGGCAAGTAGCTGGCGATGAAGGGCGTTATAGATTTGCTGGCGCTGGGTATCGTAGCGCAACACGGTGGTTACGGGCTTGCGACCGGGGGGGAGTTCGTCGATGATTGACACGTCGAGGTCGCCATAGACCGTCATGGCCAGAGTGCGCGGAATGGGTGTGGCGGTCATAACCAGCACATGGGGCGCGAGTTCGGCTTTTTGCCAGAGGCGCGCGCGCTGGGCAACGCCGAAGCGATGTTGCTCATCGATAACGACATAGCCCAGACGGGCAAAGCGCACGTTATCTTCGATGACGGCGTGGGTGCCGATGAGGATATTTAGCGAGCCATCAAGCAGTTGCGCGTGGATTTCGTCGCGCTGGCGCTTGGGGGTGGAGCCGGTGAGGAGCTTGATGTTGAGCCCGAGCACTCCGGCCATTTGGGATATAGACTCAAAATGCTGAGTGGCAAGGATTTCGGTCGGCGCCATGAGGCAGGTTTGGGTGCCATTGTCGATGGCTATGAGCATGGTAAGGAGGGCGACGAGGGTTTTGCCGGAGCCGACGTCGCCCTGCAGTAACCTGTTCATCTGGCGGCCGGTATTCATGTCGGAGCGTATTTCGCGGATGACTCGTTTTTGCGCTCCGGTAAGCTCAAAAGGTAAAAATTGGGCGTAAAAAGTGTTGAAAAAATGGCCAATTTTTGAGAAAACATGTCCCTTTAAGGCAGATTTTCGGTTACGTCCGTAGCGAATTATGTTCAGCTGGAGGTAAAACAGTTCTTCGAACTTGAGGCGATGGCGCGCGCGCTCGGCTTCGACCATGTTTGCGGGACGGTGGATGGCCCGGAGAGCGTCGGCGCGGCTGATGAGTCCGTTGGTTCTGACGATTTCGGCCGGCAGGGTTTCGGGGATGTTGATTTTGGAGTCGAGGGCGGTGAGCATCCATTCGTGGAGGCGGCGCGAGGTGACTCCGCGGTTGCGCAGGCCCTCGGTGAGCGGATAGACGCCGCGGAGGCCGATGCGTTTTTCGGCGGAGGCCTCGGTGTCGAGCTCGGGGTGGACCAGCTGCCAGTGGTTATTATAGTAGGTGGGCTTGCCGAAGAGGACGTAGGTGATGTCGGGGTTGAGGCTTTTGCGTATGGAGGCGGCATTGCGGAACCAAACGACTTCGATAACGCCGGTGCCGTCGGTGAACATGGTGACGAGGCGCGTTTTGGCGCCTTCGCCCTGCATTGACGCGGCAATGAAGCGCCCGCGAATCTGAATCATGGGCATTTCGGCTCCGCGCAGGTCGGCGATTTTATAAACCTGGGAGCGGTCGAGAAAGGACGTGGGGAAGTGTTCCAGCAGGTCGCCGACGGTTGCAATGCCCAGCTCCTTCTGCAGGAGTTGGGCGCGCTGCGGCCCGATGCCCTTGAGATACGTTATGTCGGTTTGCAAGTCCATTAGCTGTTATTCCTCAAAATAACTTCGGCGATTTGCAGGTCGAGGGGGTTGGTAATCTTGATGTTGCAGGGGTCGCCGGGGGTCTGGGCTATGTCGGTGAAGCCGGCGGCGGTCATAACCGACGCGTCGTCGGTAAACGACTCGGAATATGGCAGCTCGTAGGCACGGCGCAGCAAATCGGCGCGGAAAGCCTGCGGGGTTTGCACGGCGCGGAACTGGGAGCGGTCGGCGGGCGAGCCGTCGATGCGGCGCAGCGAGTCGGTCACGGCAACCACGGGAATGGCTCCCTGATGCTCGGCCAGGGCGCCGACCACGCCATTGATAACCTCGGGAGTCACCAGCGGGCGGGCACCGTCGTGGACCAGAATTGCGTCGGCATCGGTTCCGGCGGTGGCTTTCAGAGCGTTGGCAACTGACTGCCAGCGCGTCTGGCCGGGGTCGGCGGCTATAACGCCGGCGGGGAGCAGCCGGCGCCACGACGGGTCGATGACAACGGCGATGGTGGCCTGAGGCAGCGCGCGGCGGAAGCGGTCGATGGCATGGAGCAGGACCTCGCGCCCCTGCAGTTTGCAGAACTGCTTGGGCACGGCGGCGCCGAAGCGGCGCCCTACACCTCCGGCGGCGATAATTACAATGGCTTTCATAGCTGCAAAATTACAAAAAAATCGGCAATGCCGCAACCGGTGCGCCATTGCCGAGGGAGCCACAACGGGGGTTCGAACCCCGGACCTTTTCGTTACGAATGAAATGCTCTA
>CAMWSP010000061.1 GCA_947176935.1 uncultured Porphyromonadaceae bacterium
AACGGAAGTTTTCATCTGAAATGATGTCCGAAACTAACTGAGGCCGTGAAATTACCGCTATATCGTTCCTTGACAACTCGAAATGTCGGTCATTGTATAAGAAATGCCCAACTCCTTCTGTACAAATCAGATGCACTATGCAGTCATAGAAAGCGGGGGAATTGATTAATCCAAACTCCTCGGAAAACACGATTAATTCATGCAGCTGCTTTGCCATATTGCAAAATTAACACTCTCAACAGGCTTGATATTTGCTGGTTTCATAGCTTAGCGGGCGAGGGAGAGGTTGCAGGTGATGCCGTAGGCGGTGTTGGAGGTGGGGAAGGCGGAGTTGGAAACCAGGGGGGTGTTGACCTGGTGTTCGAAGAACATGCCGAGCTGGATGCGCTTGGAAAGGCTATATTTGGCGGTTACGTTGATGCCGAGGTTGCGGGCGCCGGAGGTGGCCTGCGTGTAGTTCGATTCGATGCGGCGAATCAGGGCCTGGCTCTGAGTCAGCTTGAAGTCGGCGTTGAGGTCAATGTCGTGTGACGTTGAGGTGCCCTTACCGGCAATCTTGAAGATTTTGGCCAGGTTCACGATTTTATAGCCGGCGCCGACGGTGATGCCGCGCTGGGTAGCCTCAACGAGCTGGCCGGCCGAGGGGTTGAGAGTGAGAGTGCGCTGCTCGGTCCATTCGGCATTCAGGCGCAGGTCGTTGGTGAGCGTGCACTTCAGTCCGACCAAAGGTGCGAACTTTTCGGTTATGCTTACCGACGAGATATTGTAGGGCGACGACGGTATGGGCGAGCCGGTGAGTTCGTCGAGCGTGAAGCCGAGGTTATTATTCGAGCCGCCCATGGCAATCCAGTTCAGGAAGCCGGAGTAGGAACCGACGGAGTAGGTACACTGATAGGCATGGGTGATAGCAACCGCCTTGAACCACTTTTTGAGGTTGAAGTAGTTGATAAGGCCATCGTAGCTCACCTTCCAGTTCGGCAGCAAGGCGGCCAGCGACGGGAAGGGGTTGAGGTCTTGTTTGCCCGGTTTGGTGCCGGTATAGGCGGCAAGGAAGGCGGGAATCAGAACGTCTGACGAAGTGGCCGACACTCCGCCATTGGCCGCATTAAACGGTTTGCCGGCCAGCGGATTGCCCTCCATGAAGCCGCCGGTGGGATAGGAAGCTCCGCGATATTGATTCTGAACGCGTGCGGCCATTTCGGGGATATAGTCGAGGAAGCGCTGGAAATTCGGGTCAGCATAACCATCGTCGGCCTTGGATGTGCGCAGTGCTGTCAGAATGGCGCAATGGGTTTTGGTGTAGGAGCCGGAGCGCGATGTTGGCATGTCCTGATACATGAACTGTACGGAATTGTTGCGCGAATCGCTGCGGTCGGCATTGAGCGAAATCTTCAAGCCCGGAATCGGCTCCAGCGAGCCTTCGAAGCGGACTTCCATGGAGCGCGAGGCTATTGCAGGCGAGGTCTGGCCATCGTTGAGCAGCAGCCAGCCGCGATCTTTGGCCTCGGTGATGAACTCCTCGCCAACCAGACCGAATGCAAAGCCGAGACCGGGAGCCATCGGGCCGTCGCCGTTGCTCTGGCCGAAACCGATGCCCACATTGCGGTCCCACAAAGGCACGGAGAGCGACCGCGTGTGGTGGAAACGCGCCGTAAAGTTGCGGGGCGACATCAGCAGGCGAGCCGAGTATTGCGCCAGTTCGCTCCAGAAGTTTTTCTTTTCTTTCTCCTTGAGTTCCACAATGCTGAATTTCAGGTTCTGATCGCCGCGCGTAAGAATTTCGATTGAGTTCTCGTCGATGGTCTTGGACTCTACGCGGAAGGGCTTACCGTCGGTCGTGGTGGCAGTTACGCGCACTTTCTTAACCTTCAGATTGTGGCGGATAACCAGCGAGGTGTCGTCCTTGAGTTTAAAGGTGCGCTCGAAACGCTTGGCGCGCTGAACGCGATCGCGCGTGCGGTCCACTGCCGAGGAGCCGCGCTTGACGGCAAAACGCTGGTTCACCTTTTTCAGATATGGCACCTTATTAAACATGCCCTCGAAGTTCAGGCGACCGTCTACGGTGAAATCGCTCTTATTGGCAATGGTGTTGCCAAACGATTCGCCGGCAACTGTGGCGCCGCGGTTCCACTGATAGTTGGCGTTATATTTGGCCGAGCCCGACAGGAAATCGAGAATGGGAATCTGGTTGAACGGCAACTTATATTCAGCCGAGAAGGTCTGATTGTAGTTCCAGGGTGTGCCCAGCGAGCGCACCGACGACATCACGGTGTCCTTCCACTCCTTGAACTCGTCGGGGAAGAGGCGGCGGTTCACCGCACCGGCGGTTTCGTCGATTCTCGCCTGGGTGTTGCTTTCAAAGCGGAAGTTCAGGGTCTTGGTAATGTTCCACGCCAGCGAAAGCTTGCGGTCCCACAGAAAGTTCTTGCTGACCGAAACCGGCAGCTGGAAATTATCGTCGATTTCCGAACGCACCTGATTTTCGTAGTAATAGCGCGAAATATTGGTCGAGAACGAAATGTTATTGAACAGATAGCCCAACTCCCAGTCGCGAATGAATTTCAGCTTTTTCTTTTTCGGGTCGATAAGCTTCTGGAACGGCTTGACCGAGCGTTTGAACGGAGTCCAGTTATATTGCAGCGAGCCGCGATAGTCGTTGGTGTTCTGATACTCCGTTGTGGGGTCGTTCTGATGCTGTTTGGAGAAGGAGAAGTTCAGAGTGAGGTTGGCGGGGTCCCAAGGCATGGAGTTCTTGGACTTCACGTCGAACTTAAGGCCCGAAATAGAGAAGTTCTGCGTTTTGGTTTCCTCTACGGCAAAGGAGCGGATTGAGTCGCGCTGCTGTTTGGTTGCGCACTGGTCGAGCGCATCGCTCAGGAGCACGTCGGTGTCGAGCGGATTATATTTCGGAGTTGTGCGCTCCGACGATGTCGAATAGTATATCGGCGCGCGCAGCTTCACCTTTTCGGGCAGGAAGCGGCCGGCATCGACCTGCATGGCGAAGTTAATCTGCCGGTAGTCGTCCATTCGCCGCTGGTTGAGGCTCTGGTCCACCCCACCGAAGCCGGCGGTTTCAAAATGGCCGGAAACGTTGAAGGTGGCAACGTCGCTCATCTGCAGGTTCAGGTTGGCCTTGGCGGCCCAGCCGCCGGCTTCGTCGAAGTCGGTCACTTTAAGTTCGTTGACCCAAACAGTGCCCGACTTTTCGGTCGATGAGTTATTGCGTACGCCGATGAGCATGACGCGGATGTCGCCGACCGTCGGGTTGCCAACAACCGTTATGGTGTTGGCCTGATGCTCGGGGTCGCGACGCGAAAAACGCTGCGCATAGCCCGCGCCCGGCTCGCCGGCGTTGATGGCGGCATTGCGCTGGTTCTTGACGTCGACCAGCGACTGAATGGCGAAGTCCATATAGTTGCTTTCGGGCCACACCAGATAGCGCTGCGAGGCCACTTCGTTGTTATAGCGGCCCGGGGCGGTCAGTTCCAGCGGAATTTCATATTCATAGTAGTTGGCCTTGACGTCGGAGCCCAGGCGGAGGAACACCGAGAACTGACCGGAACGCAGGTTCTGGGTGTTCTCGATCGGCGCTTCTGCGTGAACCCACATCTGCATGCGCTTGTAGTTGCGCAGGTCCTGCTGGGTGTTGCGGTAAACGCCGCGGGCGTCGCCGGCCTTGATGTCGGTGAGTTTCATCGACATGGACTGCTCGTTGAGCTGAACTATCTGGCTCTGACCCGGATCGGTTATGCGCGAAACTCCGGGAGGCAGAACGTAGTTCACCGGTTCGCGTCCGGCGTTTTCCTCGATATTGACAACCGACAGGTCCAGGCGGCCCTCGGCGGGAGTGTCGGAGCGGTTGTTGAGGTTGAAGTTATAGCCGCGCCATTCGCCGTGAACCAGCTCCAGAGTTGCGAAACGCAGGTGGGTGGTAGCGGTGAAGCCGGTCATAAACATACGGGCGAAGCGAACGGCGGTAAAGTCGTTGATGGAACCGACCTTGCTTTCATATTCCGACAGCGGAATCTTGAACTGATACCACTCGACCTCCACATCTTGATTATCGCGCGTGCGCACGAGCGAAACCTGCTTGTCGGTTATATAGTTCTGACCGACCACCAGGTCTTGCGGGCGAATCGAAATCTTATACTGGAAATAGCGCTCATATTCATTGAGCGTGTTGTCCTGGTTAATGTCTTCCACGTCGGGGGTGGAACGGGCCGACTGATAAAGAGCGTCGTCGGCATCTTCGGCCGACAGCGAGTTGCCTTCCACGCCGTTATAGCGTTTGTAGCGCTCGAGAATACCCAGGCGTTCGGCATCGTAGTCGTTGCCGCGATAGAAGTGGTAGTTATCGCCGGCGGGGTCATTGAGCGGCGAGAACTTGTCGGCCTGCATACGCGCCAGAGCCTGCGGGCTCAGGCGCTGACGCAGCCGGGCGAGATAGTCGGCATAGGCCGCCGATTCATATTCGTCGGAGTTGATGAGTCCGTCGAGGCCCACGTCTTGATAAACGCGCGAACCGGAATTATTGTCGAACGAATAGGTCAGCGACGACTGGGTCGACACGCGGCCCCACACGGTTTCGCGCATATACTGGTCGTTGCCGTCGTAGGGCACACCGTTTTCATAGCTTTTGAAGCCGTCACGCAGAATATCTTCCGAAACCTCGCCGAAGTTCAGGTAGAGGTCACCGCCGTCAAGATTGTTGGCTTCCGGGTCAAGGAAGGGGTTCATCATCCAGAACTGAACGTATTCTATATTGTTCAGCTCGAAATTGGTCGTTTCGAGCCTGCGCATGATACCGCCCCAGCGTTGGGCGGGGTTCTGCAGGGCGCCTTCGGAGTCAATATTGGTGGCGTCGAGGTTATAGGGGCCGCGCTCGGTAGGATAGAAACTGAGGTTGAGAGTCTGAATCAGGTTGGATTCGCCATAGGTCAGCTCGCGGCCGGGGAAAATCTCGGTCGAAGTGACTTCGCGCACATAAGGATTGGAGAGCTGCTTGAGGTCCGATTTAATATAGCCGGGGCAGAGCGATGAGTTGCGCTGGGTAAAGAGGCGGTCAATGTAGTACCAGTTAAGCAGCGCGCGGCCGTAGCCATAGGCCGGATCGTTGGAGAGGGCGCTTTCGGCAAACATCGAAGGGGTCGACGACAAGCTCCAGGCGTGGGGCGACTTCAGGTCTATGCCGGTTTGAGTGGCTTCGAAGTCATCAACATAGCTCGAGCCGCGGGCCGAGCCGGATTTCTGTTTGTGGGGCACAAGTTGTGCGAACTCGCCCTGAACGGAAATTTTCGACGGCGCGATGGCATTGACCGTCGGAATGAAGTTAAGGGCATTGGTCAGCCACTGGAATTCTTTGTTGTAGTTGAAGTTAAAGCCCCAGATGGTGTTGTTGACAGTTTCTTCGCCAATACCCACCTTTTCGGTCAGCGCTTTTTCGCCGAAGTGCATAAGGGTGACTCCGGCGTTGAAGTCTTTCGAGAACTTATAGTTCAAGTCAAGACCCATCAGCGTTTTGCGGGAAAGAGAGTAGAGGCCCTGGTCCTCGAGAGTCACCGAAACCTTTTGGCCGGAGTCAAGAATACCTTGGTTTATGATGGTCACTTCACCGTTGGCGTAGTCAACTATATAATCGGAGTTTTCGGTCAGGGTAACGCCGCCGGCCGTAACGATTACCGATCCGCGCGGAACGTTGTAGGCGCCGAGCGAAATGCGGGAGCCGTCGGTGCCCTGCGCCTCGCCAACTATCATGAATTTATTTTTGTCGGCAAACTGTTGGGCAACGGTCTTGGTGGAGTCATATAGCTGGGTGTAGACATATTTTTCGGCCAGCGCCGGATTGTCGAGAACCTGCTCCAGGTGAGCGCCGAACGGCTCGGCCACGGGGAATATGATTTTGCCGGTAGAGGGGAAAATCGTGTATCCGTCAAGATAGTCAAACATGCCGTCGGGATTGCCTTCCTGATTGGAGTCAAGGCGGTCGAGCCCCATCACCTGCAGCAGCGTTTTGTTGGCCAGGTTGCCTACGGGCAGATAGTTGATGGCGGTGCCGGTGGTGTCGCTCAGATATTTAATCTGCAGTTTGAAGTTATTCTGGGTAACGCGCGAGGGGCCGAGCGAATAAACGTTTTTCATCATCAGGCGCCAGTTGGGCCACTTGGGCGATTGGGTGGTGCCTTTCAGAAGTTTCACGTATATATTATCGGAGGTCGTTGTGATATCGTCGGAAAATTCGCCGACCTGATAAACGCGGCCGTTATAGGTATATTCATAGGCCACGGCAAGCACTTCGTCGGCATTCAGGGTGGTGCGCAGCGAAATATAACCCAACGCGGAATTGAGCGTATATTCGTTCGACGAAAGCAGGCGGGCGCTTTCAACCTTTTCGTAGTCGCGGCCACCCTCGAAGCCGTCGGCGCTCAGCGGAGCCAGCGCCTGAGTAACGGAGTTGATTTGGCGGGCGTCGGGAAACTGCTCCTTAATAATCCGGAGCATATCGTTCGACGCGTTGGCCGGGTTGGGCATACTCATGTCGCCTTGCCAGTACGGACAGTCAAGGTCCTGGTTCTCGCCCAGGTCCATAAAGGCCACCAGGTTGCGGCTTTCGTTGAAGTTTGAGTTTTTGTTGGTTATCCAGACCTGCACTCGCGTAATATTCACGCCCGACGAAACATAGGGCAGTTTCGAGGCGAAGCGGTCGTAGTTGCGGCGGAAGAAATGTGCCAGAAAGAAGTGGCGGTTTTCGTCGTAGTTATCGGCATTTACCGAGAACTGCGTGGTTTGCTTGCCGCCGCCGGAAGAGCTGACCGACTTTGACTGGGAATTCTGCTGCGAGAGCAGGCCCTGCACGGTCAGTTTGCCGAACTGCAGCTTGGTTTTGAAGCCGAAAAGCGACGTTGCGCCGCGAATCAGCGTCGAGCCGGAAGTGAAGCTCACGTTACCCGCCTCGACCGACTGCACTATATCGTCCTCCTCGCCTTGATAATTGAGGTTCAGGTTCTTGGAGTCGAAGTCGAAAGTCGCGTCGGTGTTATACGACATGTTGAAGCTCAACCTGTTGCCCACACTGGCCTGAATCGACGCCTGAATCTTCTGGTCGAAGTCGAAATAGGTTTTGCGGCGCGAATCCAGATTGAGCGCCGGATTGTCGGTTTTGTTCGACTTTATGCCCATTGAGAGCAGCACCGACCCGGTGGTTTTCAGCGAAACGCCTCCGGGGCCGAAAATCTTTTCCAGCGGCCCGAGCGAGAAATTCATATCCAGGATATTAAACGGCTCCTTAGTCTGCTGGTTCCTTACCAGCTCGGAGTTACGTTTCTGCCAGTAGCGGCCCAGGGTCTGGCGCGTTTGCCACTGCTCGAACTGCTTGCGGGTCAGAGCAAAGGGCGTTACCAGATCCTGCTTACCCAGCCTGACGTGAACTATATAGCTCTGCGTCAGCGGATCATATTCCGCCTCGGTGGTGATATTCGAAGGCTGATTGAGATCCTGCGCGAACTCCCACTGCATCAGCTCCTCGAAATTGCGAGGAATCGTTGGGCGGACGTCGCGCCGGCCGTCGGGCAGAATCGTGTCCATCTGCTCGCCCGCAAACGGACGCATCGGAATAGTGGGCGGAGGAGCCTGAACCTGAGGCTCATAGTATTGACCATAAACACTTTCGGCTCCCCACGTCAGGCCCAGCCAGAGGCAGACCGATGCAAGAAGCAAACGAACTGAAATATGATTAAAGTGCTTATAGCGGAAAGTCATGACTACCTCAATAACGCAACGCTCCCCAACTTATTGCACCCCGCCCCAAAACATTTAAAAAATTGGGAGCCTGGTTATATAAGACGCTAAATAAGCTATCTAAGCTATATAAGCTATCTAAGAGCGTCAAAAATTCTTCAATTCAGCCGTAAAAACGGCGGAGAAAGATATACAAAACGGTTCAACTGCTGTCGTGAAAAGATGATGGGCTTATCGCGTTCGGCTAACCCCTTGAATGTCTTACGAATTAGAATACGCTGATGCTTGCACACCCTCAACGGAAACCTGTTATATATTACTTCAGCTTCGGATAGTCGACGGCTTGTTGCGGTGGACCTTCCCATAGCTGAGCTGATGTTTTTTTAAGTTCTGATGAAAAATACTTGCAGAAATCATCAGCAATACAGAAAATTTCAGGAGTTCCTTGAACGAAGTGAAAAACTTTGTCCTCGGTAATCATAGCGGTAAATTCTTGTAGATGTTATAATTAGTCACTGTAAATTTACGAAATCGTCGCGAGATTACCAAGAAAATCAGCCACTTAGTTTCATGCTAAATGGCTGATTATTTTATTATTGGTTTTAATTCCTTGAAGAATGTAATCATTATAAAGCAAAGAGTGAGTGTTTAAATATTATGCGCCTTATAGATAGATATAAAATACATTAAGTGTACTTTTTATATAGGTCGGCCATAGATTGCCTTCCGGTATTCTTCATTTCCTTTTCCATAATCGTGTTGAGCTTTTAAAGAATTTATCTGGCGTTGAGTCCAAGAACGCACCGTTTCCTTGGGCTGTGATAGAAGTGGCTCAAACAGAGGTTTCCCAGATGCATAATTGCACAGATACGGTTTATTTCAGTTCATGTTTACTCTAAATTGAAAACATAAGGAGTGTGAGAAGAAGCACTCCTTATGTCAACAAATTAGGAATTTAGAATTTCCATACTAAACCTATATTTGCATCCCATGAACTGTATTCGTTGTTTGTAAATAAGAATGTATATCCTGCTCCAACAGAAATAAAGTATTTGTCCCAACCATCAAGTGGAATCAGTCCGTTTACACCGAGTCTTAGAGCCGGACTCCACTTTGTATCTTGTTTGAACCATTTAGCTGTATTTTGGGGAACAACTTCAATTTCAGGTTCGCCTAAAATCTCGCCTGTAGATTCGTTCGTTAAGGTAGTTGTACGAATATAGTTGACATTTGGCATATAATATCTATTTTGATGGTAGGCAACGCCAAATCCTGCTTCTATTGAGATACCATTTGTAATATTAAATCCAATATTTGCTAAAGCCATTGAATTTGCATCGTATTTTTTTGCCTCACTATTTGGGTCAATATCAGAAGAATATCTATCTGGTTCTTCTTGAATTGTAGTAGATTTATATTCTACCTGATTGCCATTACCATCATCAACTATCACGGATGTTGATGTTCCAACATAAATAGAAGAAGAAATATCTATCACACTAAATCCTTTAAACCAACCTGGGGAAGCTGCCAAATATAGACCAAAAGAGAATCGAGTATCCTCAGGTTTATACATATAACTTAAACCTATTTGATATTTAGGGCTAAAATGGTATCTCATAGACTGCTGTCCTTCATAACCATCCCATTTCCAGTAGATAGGAATTTCTCTTTCAAGTGTGAAAAACTTTGAGGTTTCGCCATTGGTGAGAGTAATTTCTGTTTTATAATCGGCACAGTGATTGGCTGTTAGTTTTATAGCATGTTTACCCGTAGTTGTGGATAATTTTAATGCTTGACCCTTATAGACCGCACCAGCATAATTATTATCGAGATAAACTGCGGCATCTCGGTTTGAACGAACAACAAGGGTTGCAGGTTGAATCTTTTTCAGTTCAACGTTGACAACACTTGGTGTAGTGGAAGAAACTTCAATCTTTCCAGAATAAGATTCATATCCGGGGGCATCAACTGTATAAATATAAGTGCCACCTATTTCAAATAAATAGGATTTATTAAATTCATAGTTATCACCACGAAATTTTAGTGTCGCATCAGGAACTGAACATTCTAATTTAATGGATTTCTTATTTGAAGAAGTATTATTTGATGAATAAGAATCAGCAGGAGTAGTATATGTTTTTCCACCTTTATTAAAATAGAAATTACGAGAATAAACTCCTACATTAGAAGGTGTCATCTTATTATTGGTAGAAATCTCAACTTCTCTTATGATAGACTCTACCCAAACATCTGTAAATTCGTCACCATCAGTCAAATGTTTTACAAGCACCTTAGTAAAAGGACTTAATCTATCATTGCCCGCATCAGCTTTCTTGCCGTCTTGTGTAGCAAAATATGAAACACATCCAATAGGTGAATTGTCGGAAGAAGTATTAGATGATGAGCCTATATTACTTGCAGCAGCAACTCCACCTTTTGAATTAGAGGGATCTACAGGAGCGTCATCACGACAAGCATCGAAAAATAGCAAAGATAATTTACTATTGCGCCGCATACCATTTTCAACGTTACGGACACGAACCAATTGGTCACTGAGAATGTCACTTGATAAGTTGGTATTACTTGGTACAAGATATAGATCATCATCAATACGGCAAGCGTGTCCTGAAAAGAAAAACAAAGCGACATCAGCATCTTTGCTCATTTTGTTAAAGTCAGAAATGGCCTTGTTCATAGCTTCCTTATTAGCGTCAGTTACGACAAGTGTTTGGAAACTTGGTGAAAGCGATTTAAGAGTGCTTCCCATAATAGCTGCATCATTAACGCAAGCCGGAAGATTCTGAAAACCAAGGGCATTCTCGCCATACGAAGAATTGCCTATTATTAGGGCGACTCTTTTTTCAGCATATGTTGTCAAAGACAAAGAAATGAGAAATGCAACTACGATTAAACGGATAAATTTTGAAATTTTCATAGTTGTTTATTGTTATAAAATGGTTTAAAAAAGAATTTCAAATCGTCTGTAATTGGTGTAATTTTTCCATGATTCCAAT
>CAMWSP010000062.1 GCA_947176935.1 uncultured Porphyromonadaceae bacterium
ACCCTCGACCCACTGATTAAGAGTCAGTTGCTCTACCAACTGAGCTACGGAGTCAGGTCACGTTGCTTTTATTTGCGGTGCAAAGTTCGGTAGAATTTTTGGATTGAGCAAATTTTTTGAGGGAAAAATGAAAAATTTCTTTGTTGAGGTAGGTTTTTTGTGTGGAAATGGGTAAATTTGCAGGGTTATGAAAGTTGATTTGCCTCCACGAGTTGACGGCGTGGCGGAGCAGTTGCCCGCCGATGCGCGTCAGGTTTTGATTATCGGTGCGAATGGTGCCGGTAAGTCGCGTTTTACTATGCGTTTGGCCGAGCGGTCGGAGGCGCCGGTTTTCCGGTTGTCGCCGCTGAGGGCGCTTTATGGGGCGTTCAGGCGTGATGCGCCGGCTGATTCGATCGACGGGTTGTATGCGTCGGCTATGTCGCGCTGGTCGCTGGCGGGGGCGGAGGGTGTTGCTCCGGCCACTGAGGCTGAGCGGCTGATGGCGCTGATGATGGCCGAGGAGGTTATGTCGCTGCTGGCTTATAAGGTTGAGGGGCGCACGGGGGATTTGCCCGTTACGAAGATTGACCGAGTGTTGGCTTTGTGGCGGGAGATTTTTCCGGAGAATGAGGTTTTGCGTGCTGACGGGTCGCTGTTGTTTATGAGTGTTGACGACGGGTCGGCGCGCACGCAGGTTAAGCTTTCGCCGGGCGAGAAGTTGGCGCTGTATTATTTCGGCGGGGTGTTGTATGCTCCTGAGGGAGCGCTGATTCCGATTGAGAGTCCGGAGTTGTTTTTGCATCCGTCGACTTTGCGTCGGGTGTGGGACCGGGTGGAGGCTTTGCGTCCTGACTGCACGTTTGTTTATACGACTCATGACCTGGATTTCGCTTCGACGCGCAGCGGAGCGACTACTATTTGGGTGAAGGGGTGCGATGCTGAGGCGGAGCGGTTTGATTATTCGGTTCTTCAGCCTGATTCGCCGCTGCGCGAGGATATGTATATGGCGATTCTGGGTGCGCGGCGCCCGGTGTTGTTCATAGAGGGGGATAATACTCATTCGATTGATTCGAAGCTTTATCCGCTGATTTTTCCTGACCATACGGTCAAGGCGCTGGGTTCGTGCGACCGGGTGATTGAGTCGACTCGAGTGTTTAATTCGCTGGAGGGTTTTCATCATCTGGACAGTATGGGCATAGTTGACCGCGACCGGCGTTCGGAGCAGGAGGTGGCTTATTTGCGGCGCAAGAAGATTATGGTGCCGGAGGTGGCTGAAATCGAGAATCTGCTGATGGTGGAGGGTGTTGTGAAGGCTGTTGCGGCGGCTCACCGTCGCGATCCGGAGCGGGTGTTTCAGAAGGTTAAGGAGGCTGTGATTGCGATGTTTGGCGGTGAGATGCGGCAGCAGGCGTTGCAGCATACGCGCCATTTCGTGAAGCACACTATGGAGCACCGCATTGACGGGCGTTTCAGCTCTATCAACAAGCTGGAGGAGCACATGGCCGATCTGGTTGATGAGATTAACCCGCGGGCAATCTACGAGCAGTTTTGCCGCGAGTTCCATTCGTATATCCGCGAGGGCGATTATGCGTCGGTTCTGAGGGTTTATAATCAGAAGTCGATGGTTGGCCAGAGCAACGTTGGCCCGCTGACCGGTTCGGGCGATAAGCGCGGTTATCTGACGGCGGTTTTGAATATTTTGAAAACGCAGACGGCGGCGGCCGATGCCATCCGCAATGCAATCAGGGAGAATATCAAGTAAACTTTTTGACCGGGTTAGCGGTTGAATTGTAGAATCACTGTTTATTTATGGAGAACGAGAAGGAAATGGCCAAAGGGGCGGCAGCCCCGAAACGACCGGCGCGCAGGGCTCTGCTGAAGGCTCTGCGGGTGCTGGGCTATGTTGCTATTTCGCTGGTTCTTTTGGTGGTTGCCGCAGTTGGCGTGCTTTATATTCCGGGGGTTCTCAACCGGGTTGCCGGGTGGGTTCTTCCGGGCGTTGAGCAGTCGAGCGGACTCCATATCGAAACTGAAAATATCCGTTTGCGCTGGCCGCTGAGGCTGAGCGTTGACGGTGCTTTGGTGACCGACCTCAAGGCCGGGGGTGACACTATGGTCATGGCCCGGCAGGTGCAGGTTCAGGTTAATCCGCTGGGGCTATGGCGCGGAAATCTGGATATTTCGAACGCCGAGATACGCCGAGGGTTCTATCAAATGGGCGGGGCTGACTCGCTCTATATCAGCGTTGAGGTAGATAGCATCGGCGCGCAGGCCCGGATGGCGCTGAATTTTTCGGAAATCAACGTTGACCATGCCGACCTCAATGGCGCGCGGGTGCGCTTGCTGATGGGGCCCGACACTACTTCCACGCCAAAGGATACCACTCCGACGTCGCCGATGAGAATCATTGCCGGCCCAATTTCGCTGCGCAATGTGGACTACACTATGTCGATGGCGCTGACCAACGACACCATAGCGGCACGCCTGGCGCTGGGGCAGCTTTCGGGGGGCAATCTGCTCGTTGCCGACACTATTGAAATCATGGCCGACAGGCTGACGCTGAGCGTTGATTCGGCGCTCTACGGCACTCGCGGCGCCACGCCTATGGCCGGCCTCGACCTGAGCTGGCTGACTCTTCAGCATGCTTCGGCGCGGGTTGATTCATTTACTATGCGGGGCGCGGAAATGAGCGTTCCGCTGCGCGAGCTGAAGGTGGAGCGCGTGGCTGACCTGAAGCTGACCGGCAGCGGCTTGTTTCAGATGACTGATTCGGCGCTGATTGCCCGCGACTTCCGTTTTCTGGTCAACGACCGCACCCGGCTCGACCTTAGCGCCGAAATGGGCATGAGCTCCGACCCGGCCCACGCGCCGGTGAACCTCGATGCGGCGGCCGAAGTGTTTGGCGACGCCGTGGCCGACGCCATGCCGGCGCTGCGTCCGCTGCTGGCTCCGCTGCCGGCCGACGTTCCGCTGCGTTTGCGCGCCTACGCTTCCGGCACTATGGCCGACCTGCGCATTGACACCATAGGCGCTTCCATGGCCGGTATATTCGAAGTCAAGGGTTCCGGCACGGCCGAAAACCTCACCGACCCCGATGCGCTGGCGCTGGATGCCGACATCAGCGGGCGCCTGGAGAACTCCGCACCGTTTAAATCGCTGATGCCCGCCTCAGTGAAATTGCCGCCGCTGACCTTGCGCGGCCATGCCACCGCCCAAGGCAAAAACTATTCCGCCCAACTCACCGCCCACACCCATGGCGGCCGCCTGGCGCTCAATGGCGCACTGCGCGGCGCGGCGCCGGCCTATAACATTGACCTTCGGGCAGATTCATTTCCCGTTGGCGCCTTTATGCCCGATTTGGGCATCGGTGCGGTCAGCGCCGACGTCAAGGCACGCGGCCTTTCGTTCAATCCGCTGCGCCGCGGTGCGGTAATCGATGCGTCGGCCAACGTTCGCTCGCTGCAAATGCGCAACGAAGTGATTACCGACCTCACCGCCCACGCCAAGCTTGCCGACGGCAATCTGACGGCGCAGCTGGCCTCGGCCGTTCCCGCCGCAGATCTGGACCTGGACCTGCAGGCGCAGCTCGCTCCCAAGAATATCGGCTGGAATCTGAGCGGCAATATCCGCAACCTCGACCTCAAGGCATTAGGCATTACCGACTCGGTTATGGGCGGCCGCCTGCGCCTGCGCTCCGAGGGTTTCGCCGCTATCAACCTCGACACCATTAACGCCACGGCCACACTGCTCGACGCCAACCTCAAAATCAATTCGCAGCGCCTGAACCTGGATTCGCTGCAGCTCAGCGCCGACGCCGGCCGCCGCGTGACCCTGGCCCTGGGCAACAGAACCCTCGGCGCTACCTTCGGCGCCGACACCACCCTGACCGGTCTCACCGCCGACCTGGGGCGCGCCGCCCTTGCCGCCACCGAAATGATTGACCGGCGCGACTTCCTGGCCGATTCGCTCATCGGGCTGCTGCCGCCGATGAATATGACGCTCAACGCCCTGCCCGGCAACGTTATCAACTCGTATCTCCAGCCGCCGGGCATGTCGTTTAAAAGCCTGGAGCTCAAGGCACGCACCGACTCCATTCTCCATGCGCGTGCCCAGGTTCTCGGTCTGACGTCGGGCGAGTCGCTCAGGGTCGACACCCTGTCGCTCGAGTTGCTCAGCCGCGGCAAGGCCCTGCTGCTCGACGTTGACATCGACAATCGCCCCGGCACTCTCGATGAGTTCGCCCACGTTTGCCTGCGCGGCGGCATTGCCGGAAATACCGGCCGCTTCTTCATCGAGCAGCGCAACATTCAGGGGCAGACCGGCTACCGGCTGGGTCTGCATGCCTCCATGGTCGATTCGGTCGCCACGGTTAACTTCGACCCCGTAGAGCCGACCATAGCCTATAAGCAGTGGACCATCAATAAGGATAATTTCCTGGCATTCAATCCCTATACCTATCATCTCGACGCGAATCTCGACGCCCGCGGCGCCGGCTCGCGCCTGCAGCTCCTTTCGACCGACGCGGCCGAGGGCGATTCAGTCAACAACATTGCCCTCAAGGTAAGCGACGTTCACATCCAGGACTGGCTGAACCTCAACCCCTTCGCCCCGCCGATTGCGGGCGATATAAATGCTGATTTGACGCTGCAATACACCGCGCGCTCGGTCAACGGCTCCGGCACTCTCGGCGTTCAGAATCTTTCCTATGGCCGTCAGAAAATGGGCAACATAGGCATGGACCTCGACGTCAACACCGACTTCGGCGGTGCCATCTGGGCCAATGCCGGCCTCAACATCAACGACCGCCGAGCCCTGCTGCTCAACGGCGCCCTGAACGACACCACCATGCTCACGCCGCTGACCCTCACTGCCCAGCTCACCGACTTCCCGCTGACGCTGGCCAATCCCTTCCTGCCACGCGACTATGCGCAGCTCTCCGGCTCTCTCAACGGCTACATGGAGGTTGACGGCACCCTGAACCACCCGGTGGCCAACGGCTCTCTCGGCTTCCGCAATGCCACCGTCAAGGTCGGAATGATGGGCACCACCTTCCGCTTCGACTCCACGGCCATAGCCGTTGACTCGAATCTGGTGGTATTCAACGATTTCGCCATTTTTGGGGCAAATAATAACCCGCTGAAGGTCAAGGGCACGGTTGATATGCGCAACTTTGCCTCGCCCGGCATCAATCTGTCGCTCCAGGCCGCCAACATGCAGTTCCTCGACTCCAAGAAGGGCAACCACGTGAATCTCTACGGCCGCGGCTTCCTCGACCTTGACGCCAAAGTGCGCGGTTCGCTCAGCCTGCTGGCCGTCGACGCCAAGCTGGCCATACTCTCCGCAACGAATCTTACCTATCAGCTTGCCGGAGCATCGGCGGCCGCGGTGGGATTGCAGGAGGATAACGATGTTGTTAAGTTCGTGAACTTCGCCGATACGGGCCAGATGGCAGTGGCCGACACGGTTGTGCAGCAGTCAATGGCCATGGTGCTCAATGCCAGCGTAGACATCCGCCAGGGCTCGCAGTTCACTGTTGACCTCTCGACCGACGGCCAGAACCGCGCCCAGCTGCGTCCGCAGGGCATTCTGAGCTACTCGATGAATCCCTCGCAGCCCGACGGGCGCCTGACCGGCCGCCTGGTGATTGACGGCGGATTCTTCCGCTACTCGCTGCCGGTGATTTCCGAAAAGACCTTCAACTTCACTCCGGGCAGCTACGTTGCCTTCAACGGCCCGGTCATGAACCCGACGCTGAATATCTCGGCCGTTGACCAGACGCGCGCCAACGTTACGCGCCCCGGCGAGAACTCGCGGCTGGTTAACTTCGACGTTACGCTGATGGCCAAAGGCACGCCCGAGCATCTCGACGTGAGCTTCGACCTGTCGACAACCGATGACCTGTCGCTGCAGAACGAGCTGCAGGCAATGTCGCCCACCCAGCGTGCCAACAAGGCCATGAACCTGCTGCTCTACGGCCTCTACTCCAGCGGCGAAACGTCGGCCACGGCCAACCTTTCGGGCAATGCCCTGTATGGCTTCCTGTCGTCTCAGCTCAATAAATGGGCCGCCAACACCATCAAGGGCGTCGACGTGAGCTTCGGCTTCGACCAGTTCGACCGCACTCGCAACGGCCAGACTTCGACCACCACCCAGTATAGCTACAAGGTTTCCAAATCGCTCTTCAACGACCGCTTCAAAATCATCGTGGGCGGCAATTACTCCACCGATACCGAAGAATCCGACATAGCCGAGAATCTGATTTCCGACGTGTCGCTCGAATATATGCTCAACCAGTCCGGCTCGATGTATGTTCGCCTGTTCCGCCACACCGGCTACGAGAGCATACTCGAAGGCGAAGTGACGCAAACCGGCGTGGGCTTCGTTATCAAGCGTCGCGTGAACCGCGTGGCCGATATTTTTAACTTTCGCAAAGCCGTTAAGCAATGAAACTCAAGCTTCTGAAACTGATTGTTCCCTGCCTGGCGGCGCTGCTGGCCGCCGCGTGTTCCACAACGTCGCGCCTGGCGCCCGACGAGGAGCTCTATAACGGCATCAAGAAACTAAGCGTTGCAAGCCCCGACGGTCGCAAGGCCGATCCGGCGCTGAAGAGCGAAATATCCGAGGCCCTGACCGTGAAGCCCAACAACCCCTGGCCCATGACCAACATCCGCACTCCTTTTCCCTTCGGGCTCTGGGTGTGGAACCACTGGTCGGGCCACGAAAAAGGACTGAAACACTGGGTCTACGAAAAATTTGCCGCGGAGCCGGTGCTCATCAACGACGTGCGCCCCGACCTGCGCGTGAAGATGGTTGAGCAGATTCTCGACAATAACGGCTACTTCCAGGGGCGCGCCGACTATTCCACTTCCCATAAGCGCAACCCGCGCATAACCTCGGTGAGCTACTCGGTTGAAACCGGCCCGGCTTATCTGCTCGACACCATAGAGCTGCCGCCGGACACCAGCATTATCAACCATCTGATTGACTCGCTGGCTTCGGCGCAACCATATATGCACCCCGGAGTGCGCTTCAGCGTTGACTCGCTCAAGGCAGTGCGCACCAACATCGCGTCGGCCATGCGCAACCGCGGATATTACTTCTTCAATCCTGACTACATCGAATTTCTGGCTGACTCGGTGAATCAGGCCCCGCAGCGCATTGCCCTGCGCATGGCGCTGGCCGCCAATACTCCGCCCGTCATGCTCCGCAAATATAAAGTCGGGCAGGTAACCATGGTGCTTAACCGCGCCGACGGCGGCGGCACGCCCGACACCATCGACTGCCGGCGAGCCCGGCTGGTACAGTTCCAACCCTCGCGTTTCCGCCGCCAGATAGTCGACGAGTGCATTACCCTGCGCCACGGCCGCCCGCTGCGCATCGGTGCCATCAACTCGACTCAGACGCGTCTGAGCCGTCTGGGCATTTTCTCAAACATCGACGTCAGTGTGCTGCCGCCCGACTCGGCCGCACTCGCCGCCGGCAACGACACTCTCAACGTTCTGGTTAACTGCACCCTTGACCGCCCGCTCGAAGTAACCCTCGAAGCCAACGTTTCCTCCAAAAGCAACTCCTATATCGGCCCGGGCCTGATGCTCGGCATCAGCCAGACCAACCTTTTCGGCGGCGGCGAGCAGCTGGGTCTGACCCTCACCGGCAGCTATGAATGGCAAACCGGCGGCGACCGCTCCGGCGCCTTCAACTCCTATGAGTTCGGCCTGCAGGGTTCGCTGGCCTTTCCGCGCCTGCTGGCGCCGCGCTTCCTGCCCCGCCTGCGCCGCGACCTGGCCTGGACGCGCATCAGCGCCAATGCCGATGTGCTCAACCGCCCGCACTACTTCCGCATGGCGCAGTTCAACGCCTCGTTTGCCTACGACTGGAACCCCTCGCGCTACTCGTCGAACACCCTGACGCTGCTGAAAATGACCTACAACAATCTGCTCCACACCACCGAGGAATTCAATCAGATTATGGACGAAAACCGCGCCGTGGCCCTCAGCTTCCGCTCGCAATTCGTGCCGCAGATTGCCTATACCTACTCCTACGACCGCCTGTTTAACAACATGGACCAGCTCAGCTGGACCGCCACCGCCCAGGAAGCCGGCGGCGTTTTCTGCGGCATCTGGCAACTTTGCGGCGCCAAAGGCGAGAAAAAAATGTTCCAGATACCCATTTCGCAGTTCTTCAAGGTTTCCGGCCAGATAGTCTATGGTCGCAAACTCAGCTATAGCCACGACCTCTGGCTGGTTATGCGCGCCGCAACCGGCGTGGCCCACGCCTACGGAAACTCCAAGGAAGTGCCCTATAGCGAACAATTCTGGGTTGGCGGCGCCAACTCGGTGCGCGCCTTCACCGTGCGCTCGCTCGGCCCCGGCAGCTACCGCCCCGAGCGCGACCACACCGGCGACTACTTCGACCAGACCGGCAACTTCAAATTCGAAGCCAACGTTGAATTCCGCTTCCCCATATTCGGCCCGCTGCACGGAGCGGTGTTCCTCGACTCCGGCAACGTTTGGCTACTCAAAAAAGACCCGCTGCGCCCCGGCGGCGAACTGCGCGCCAAAACCTTTTTGCGCGACCTGGCACTGGGCACCGGCGTAGGCCTGCGTGTCGACGTGGGCATCCTCGTGGTCCGCGGCGACCTCGGCATCGGCATCCACGCGCCCTACGACACCGGCCGCTCCGGCTACTACAACATGCCCAACTTCAAAAACTCCCTCGCCTTCCACCTCGCCATCGGCTACCCCTTCTAACCTCCGCCGGCCGCATCATCTCACTGAACAGAGAAGTTTGCCCTACGATTATGCCACCTTGGCGGTGGTATAATTGCTTATTAGTGGTGTGTTTTCTGAAAATTCTATTTGTATCACTTTGGAGATTTGGGGCTTTGAATTATAAGATAATTGGAAATAATGATTATATTTGCAGTCGGATTGATGCAAGTCAATCCGTGACTTTTTGAATATAAGAAGCGTTATGCTCATCTCTTAGTCGGGAACGTAGGAAATTCAAGACTTTTTAAGAGAGAGTGCATAGTGGTTCTCACGCTAACGGCGTGGGCTGCTATTACCATTTCTCTTAAAAAGGGTTCTTCCTACGACCTCCGACTTAGAACGTGGCATTGCAGTTCCACGCTTTGCGTTTATAACTGCACTCATAGGAGCTGGAGTGCGTATGAATTATTTCTTATGAAAAAGTTATTGGTATTAGTTTTAGTCCTTTTTTGCGCTTTAAGCTGTTTTGCTCAAAAGGATGTGACGCGGTTCTTAGGATTCCCTGTTGATGGTACGGAATCTGAAATGATTAGGAACCTTAAGTCTAAGGGTTTTAAGTTGACTACTTTTGGGGATAGGAATGTATTACAAGGCCGATTTAATGGCAATGATGTTCGTGTTTACATCTCCACTGAAAATGGGAAAGTGGACCGCATAGCGGTTTGTGATATAAATACAGTGAGCGAAACAGATATCAAAATCCGTTTTAATAGGCTTTGTAAGCAATTTGAAGAAAATGGCAAATACCTATCGTTAGAGGATTATACGATTCCGGAAAACGAGGATATTTCGTATGAAATGGCGGCTCATAATAAAAGATATGAGGCTATTTTCTATCAGTTGCCTGAAGGGGAAGCAAAGGAGCAACTGCAGATTTCTTTAATGAAAGAAGCTACAAGTAAGTATACACCCGAACAATTGGTATCTCCTACCGACGAAATTGTTAACGAAATTGCATCTACTACTTTTGATGCGATGATAAATGTTCTCATGAATAAGCCGGTATGGTTTATGATTACAAAGTACCTCGGAAAATATTATATTACTATGTTTTATGATAATGAATATAACCGGGCAAATGGTGAAGAACTATAAATTTTTGGAGTGTATGAAGTATAAATCTTTGTTGGCTATTCTTTGTGTAGCATTATCTATATTAGCAAGTGGGTGTGCCTCAATGCGTCCACCTGTGGTAAATACTTATAATAATGATAGTATCGCCAATTACAAATATTTTTATGTTTCACCAACGGGTGACTATACATCAAGTACCGGTGTTTATGGAAATCAGTTTGGTGTGTATGGTGGTAGAACGAAATCGATAAATCCAAGTACAATTATTTCCGGGATATTATTCAATAATGGATATATTCAAGTAAATGAGGTGAATCCCAAAAATGCTAGCGAAACCATGGTCGTTACCTTTGGAGAAACTGGACGTAGGAATGTAAATCTTGGATATACGATTCAAGTAACTATACAATTTATATCGGCTGCTACACAACTACCAATTTGCACTTGTACAGCAGAAGGCCAAGGGGAAACTGAGGCTGATGATGTTCGCAAGGCTATTCAGAGAGCGCTAGAGCCATTATTTAGTTCAGACAAGAAATAGTATTTCCAAGAAACAGGAGCTTTCCCAAGTTATGCCAGTACTTAAACATGAACTTGAACAAATATCTGTTCAAGTTCATTGTGTTGTTAGCCAATGAATTGATATGGAAATTCTGGCGACTTAAACAAACATTTGTATAAGTTGTATAAGTATTTGTTTAAGTGGGGGGATTACATGGGTGCAAATATAGTGATTTTCTCCCTACTTTTTGTGGGGTTGGGGTGTTTT